>JAFWDX010000091.1 GCA_017515945.1 Blautia sp.
ACTGAACAGTTACGTATATACCGATCCGGCAGAAATCGAAATGGCCCGGATATACGGGAGAGGAAAAAGGTCATGAAGCACATGTCGATCGCGAAAAAAAGCATACGGGGACTGGTGATCCTCGGCCTGGTCCTGCTTCTGGGAACCAGCCTGGCTGCCGGCGTACACATGTATCGGCAGAATATGGAAATATACCGGCAGATGGCTTTTTCCTACGTGAATCTGGCGACGGCTACCATCGACGGAGATATCGTCAGAGATGTGATCAGGGATGAGGCCAGGTTTAAAAAACTGTGTGATTTTATTGAAGATGCTTTCAGCGATGGTGAGCCGGTTCCCATTGAGGACATTTATGCCCAGCCGGATTTTGACGAAGAGCTGGTGGATCTGTACCAGAAATGGAACAGGATCTATGTCATGCTGCTCAGTGTCGGGAACCGTACTTCCGGGATCAAATATTTTTATGTCGTGGTCCCGGAGGAGAATGAGCTCATCTATGTGTGGGATTCCGACCTGGAGAATTCTCTGGGCGTGCTGGAGCATGCACGGTATTCCGAAGGTGAAAAGGAAAACCTCATGAGGGTCTTCAACGGGGACGATGAAGACAGTATGGTCATTTACCACGAAGACGGTCAGACCTACGGGACAGCCATGCAGCCGATCTATGACAACGAAGGGGATATTGTTGCCGTGGCAGTCGCGGATACATCCATCACGGATATCCGGCGGGCTTTCTTCAGGCTTCTTCTCAATATCGGCGCTGCTGTAACACTGATCATGCTGGTCGCAGTGACTGTATATTTCAGCTTTGTCCGCCGGCAGCTGATCGAACCGATCGTAAAACTGGAAAAAGCTACAGTCAACCTGATCGACGATCTCAAAAACGAGACGCCTTTTCACGTGGATGTCCACACGGGCGATGAGATCGAAACGCTCGCCCATTCCTTTGAGGAGATGGACAACCGGCTGAAGATATACCTCAGGGAAAATACGGCGATCACGGCGGAGAAGGAGAGAATCCAGACGGAGCTTGATCTGGCTACCCGTATCCAGAGGGACATGCTGCCCGGAACGTTCCCGCCATTCCCGGAGTTCAATGAATTTGATATCTATGCCAGCATGAAAACGGCCAGAGAGGTCGGCGGAGATTTTTACGATTTCTTTCTGATCGATGAGGATCATCTGGGACTGACGATCGCGGATGTATCGGATAAAGGCATTCCTGCCGCTTTGTTCATGATGATGAGCAGGAGGATGCTCAGGGACTATGCCATGACAGGACGCAGTCCCAGGCAGGTCGTTGAATTGATGAACAGACAGATCTGTGATACCAATGAGGAAGGCATGTTCGTTACGGTCTGGTTCGGTATTCTGGATCTGAAGGACGGGACGATCCGTGCGGTCAATGCAGGCCATGAATACCCGATCCTGGGACTTGCGGACGGTTCCTATGAGCTGTTCAAAGATGTGCACGGCTTTGTGGTTGGGGGATTGCCGGATATCACATACAAGGAATATGTGATCAGGCTGAAACCAGGTGAAAGTCTTTTCCTGTATACAGACGGGCTGACGGAAGCCTGTAATGAAAAAAATGTGTTGTTCGGTACGGATCAGGTCATCCGGGTACTTAACGCGAAAGGAAAAGCGACGGCCAAAGAACTGGTGGAGCACGTACAGGATGAAGCCATGCGCTTTGCCGGATCGGCTCCGCAGGCTGATGACATGACACTGCTCTGTCTGGAATGGAAAGGAGCTCAGGCAAACCACGAGCTGGCGGAGAGGAGTACGGAGCTGACGGTCAAAGCCGACGTAGAGAATCTCGATGAGGTGCTGGATTTTCTGAATGAAAGGCTTGACAATCTGGGCTGTACCCCGAAGGCACGCATGCAGATCGAGATCGCCCTGGAGGAACTGTTTGTAAATGTGGCTCATTATGCCTATGCGGAAAACGGAACGGACGGAAATGATAAAAATATGGTATCCGTGCGCGTGGACGAATTGAATGAACCGCTCAGTGTGGCCGTGACTCTTTCGGACTCTGGACTGCCCTTTGACCCGCTGTCCAGAGAGGATCCGGATATCACTCTTTCCGCAGATGAGCGCAGGATCGGCGGGCTCGGTATCTACATGGTAAAGAAAAGCATGGACAATGTACACTATGAGTACAGGAATGGAAAAAACATCCTGAAATTCCGAAAGGATCTGTAATGAACAGAAATTACCAGAAAGAGCTGGACAAGCTGCTGGAGAGACTGGACGGGGAAAAAACCCGTCCGTCTCTTTTTCTGCATGCCTGCTGTGCACCCTGCAGCAGTTATGTCCTCGAATACCTGTCAAAGTGGTTTGACATCACAGTCTTTTATTATAATCCGAATATCTTTCCTTCGGAGGAATACAAAAAAAGAGTCTGCGAACTGAAAAGGCTCATCAGTGAAATGCCGGCCTGCAGCTGTGTCCGTTTTGAAGAGGGACCCTATGAACCGGAACGTTTTTTTGAGATGGCCAAGGGGCTTGAAGACCTGCCGGAAGGAGGGGAACGGTGCTTTCGCTGTTACCGGCTCCGTCTTGCGCAGACTGCCAGACGCGCAGCTGAAGGAGGATATGATTACTTTACGACGACCTTAAGCATCAGTCCGCACAAAAATGCCGCTGTGCTGGGAGAGATCGCCGGGGAGGAAGGCAGGATCTGGAATGTGAATCCGCTTCCTTCTGATTTCAAAAAAAAGAACGGGTTTAAGCGCTCCACTCAGCTCAGCGCTGAATATGGACTGTACAGACAGGATTATTGCGGCTGTGTCTTTTCAAAAAGAGAAGCCCAGGCCAGGCATGCGGCAAAAGGCGGGACATAAAGCTATTGCAATTTCGCGGAGATGTGTTACACTAATGGGCAATCTGACAGGTGAAAAATGATCCGTAACTGTAAAGGAACGTAACTGTGAAGGCGCTTGTGCCTGAACAGTTACAAAGGAACTTGTGACTGAACAGTTACCACAGATCCGAAAGGGGGAACAGTATGGCCCAGTTATGGGGAGGCCGTTTTACCACAAAAACAGATCGTCTGGTTTACAATTTCAACGCCTCCATCTCCTTTGATCAGAAGTTTTACGAACAGGATATCCGCGGCAGCCTCGCACATGTACATATGCTGGCCAGGCAGGGGATCCTGACAGCTGACGAAGAACAGCGTATTACAGAGGGGCTGGAGGGCATCGCCCGCGATGTACGCAGCGGCGCTTTGCAGATCACGTCCGAGTATGAGGATATACACAGCTTTGTGGAGGCCGTTCTCACCGAGAGGATCGGCGACGCGGGAAAGAAGCTCCATACCGGCCGCAGCCGGAATGATCAGGTGGCGCTGGACATGAAGCTTTACATCCGGGATGAGATCGATGCGGTCGATTCGGAGATATTTAATCTGCTGCAGGTACTCATACGCTGGATGGATGAAGGCCTTACCATGTATATGCCTGGTTTTACCCATCTGCAGAAAGCCCAGCCGGTCACACTCGCTCACCATTTCGGCGCTTATTTTGAGATGTTCCGCAGAGACAGGTCCAGGCTTTCAGACATCCGCAGACGGATGAATCTCTGCCCGCTCGGATCCGGTGCGCTGGCAGGCACGACGTATCCGCTGGACCGTTTTTACACTGCCGAGCTTCTGGGATTCGACGGGCCGACACGCAACAGCATGGATTCCGTATCTGACAGGGATTATGTGCTGGAACTGCTGGGCTGTCTTTCCACGGTCATGATGCACCTGAGCCGCTTCAGCGAAGAGATCATCATCTGGAACTCCAATGAATACCGTTTTGTCGAGCTGGACGACGGGTACAGTACAGGCAGCAGCATCATGCCGCAGAAAAAAAATCCGGATATAGCGGAGCTCGTGAGGGGCAAGACAGGGAGAGTGTATGGAGCGCTTGTTTCCATGCTGACGACCATGAAGGGGATCCCGCTCGCATACGACAAGGATATGCAGGAGGACAAGGAACTGACCTTTGACGCGATCGATACGGCAAAGGGATGCCTGCGTCTGTTTGCCGGCATGCTTGATACCCTCACTTTTAACCGGGAACGGATGGAGGAGAGTGCCAGAAGAGGATTTACCAACGCCACGGATGCGGCGGATTATCTGGTCAATCACGGCATACCTTTCCGTGATGCGCATGGGATCGTCGGGAAGCTGGTTCTTTTGTGCCTTGAACGGAATATCTCGCTTGATGAGCTTCCGCTGGATGATTACAAGGCGGTCTGCCCGGCATTTGACGAGGATATCTATCAGGCGGTCAGCATGGAAGCCTGCGTGGATAGAAGACTTACTTACGGCGCGCCGGGACCGGAGGCCATGAAAGTGGTAATCGCTGAAAATCATGCCTATCTGGAGGAAAACCCTCCGAAACGGTGACTGTTCAGTTATAGTTACTGATGATTTAATATTTCGTAACTGTTCAGTCACAAGCTCCTTCACAGTTACGAGGCCAGGCGCAGGCTCCTTTCGTCGCAATGTAAGTGCGCCCGGCCTTGGCTGTTCAACTTCTTTCTCACGCACCTCGCAGTAAATGCGAGGCGCTGACTGAACAGTTACAATATTTCTATTTGTTGATTTTTAAACAGGAGTATATGTAGTATGAGCGAAAAACTTAAAGTCGGTATCCTTGGCGCAACAGGTATGGTAGGGCAGCGGTTTATTTCCCTGCTGGACGGGCATCCCTGGTTTGAGGTCGTGACGGTGGCAGCCAGTGCCAGAAGCGCGGGAAAAACCTATGAAGAGGCCGTCGGAGGACGCTGGAAGATGGATACGCCAATGCCTGAGGCGGTCAAAGGACTGACGGTAATGAATGTCGCCGAGGTGGAAAAGGTCGCGTCCACGGTAGATTTCGTTTTTTCGGCTGTTGACATGAGCAAGGATGAGATCCGCGCCATCGAAGAAGCCTATGCGAAGACAGAGACACCGGTGGTATCCAACAACAGCGCCCATCGCTGGACCCCGGATGTGCCCATGGTGGTACCGGAGATCAATCCGGAGCATTTTGAAGTGATCGCCGACCAGAAAAAACGCCTGGGAACGACCCGCGGTTTTATCGCCGTCAAGCCGAACTGCTCGATCCAGAGCTATGCGCCTGCTTTTGCCGCCTGGCGTGAGTTTGAACCTTATGAGGCGGTCGTGACGACCTATCAGGCGATATCCGGAGCGGGAAAGACCTTCCGCGACTGGCCTGAGATGGAGCATAACATCATCCCCTTCATTTCCGGAGAGGAAGAAAAGAGTGAAAAAGAGCCGCTGAGGATTTTTGGCAAGGTTGAAGACGGCGTCATCGTCCCGGCCAGCGAACCCAGGATCACCTGCCAGTGCGTGCGTGTGCCGATCCTGAACGGACATACGGCGGCTGTTTTTGTACGGTTCCGCAAAAAACCGACAAAAGAACAGCTGATCGAGGCTCTGCGCAGCTTCAAGGGAATCCCGCAGGAGCTTGAGCTTCCGAGCGCGCCGAAGCAGTTCATCCAGTATCTCGAAGAGGATAACCGTCCGCAGGTCGCCATGGATGTGGATTTTGAGAGAGGCATGGGTGTCTCGATCGGCCGGCTCAGAGAGGATACGATGTACGATTTCAAGTTCATCGGACTGTCTCATAATACGGTGCGCGGTGCCGCAGGCGGAGCTGTGCTGTGTGCGGAGACCCTGAAGGCAAAAGGTTATATCACTGCAAAATAAGATTGCAGGTAACTGTTCAGTCAGCACCTCGCATTTACTGCGACACCGCAGGCGTGCCTTGGCAGGTGCGTGGGACAAAGGCTGAACAGCCAAGGCCGGGCGCACTTTCAATGCGACGAAAGGAGCCTGCGCCCGGCTTCGTAACTGTGAAGGAGCTTGTGACTGAACAGTTACGATTGCAGGTAATTGTGAAGGAGCTTGTGACATAGCAGCTGAGGTAAATGGATCGTGAACTATGAAGATGTTTCAAAACTGA
>JAFWDX010000092.1 GCA_017515945.1 Blautia sp.
CGCATTTACTGCGAGGTACGTGGAACAAAAGCTCAACAGCTTAGGCCAGGCGCACTTACGACGCGACGAAAGGAGCCTGCGCCTGGCCCCGTCTGTGAAGGAACTTGTTACTGAACAGTTACTCATCGTGAGATGAGGAGGTTTATATGGCAAAAAAAGGATTGATCATTCTGGGAGTCCTTTCCGTCCTTGCAGTTTCAGGACTGGGTGCATGGCAGTTTTATTTTAAAGACCGGATCAGTATCGGAGAGACGGATGAAACTGCATATGTGACCAGAGTCGGAGCACTGACAGGGGAAAACCTCGGTGTGCAGAACTGGTACGCCGGCGTTGTGGAGCCCCAGAGCACAATAAAAGTAAATCTGGACAGTGGCCGAAAGGTCAAAGAGGTGGCCGTAAGCGTGGGAGATACGGTACACGAGGGAGACCTTCTATATGAATATGATCTGAGCAGTCTGCAGGATGATCTGAAGCAGGCTCAGCTTGATCTGGACCGCCTCAGAAATGAAATGCTGAATATACAGGAACAGATCGTGACGCTGGAGAAGGAAAAACAAAAAGCAAAAGCAAGTGCCCAGCTTTCCTACACCATTGAGATCGAATCAAACCGTATGTCACTGAAAAAAAATGAGTATGACCAGATCTCAAAGCAGAATGCCATTGACAAACTGGTGGCAGCTACTGAAAACACGCAGGTACTCTCCGAGGTGGATGGCGTTATCCAGAAGATCGATACCAGCAAGCTGAGCACGGAGGATGGAGACTCTCTGACTGATTCCGGGAGCGATATGTTCATGGATGAATCCAGTGATAATTCCTTTATCACTATTCTGGGCACCGGCAATTACCGGATCAAGGGTATGGTCAATGAGCAGAACCGACATGACATCGTGCCGGGTGAGGCCGTGATCATCCGCTCCAGGGCGGACTCCACCCAGATCTGGAGGGGCATCATGGGCACGGTGGATGAACAGAACTCTCAGCAGAGCTCGGACAGCATGTGGGGATTTACGGATTCATCGGATACCCAGACGAATTCAACCTCTTATCCGTTCTATGTAGATCTGGAAAGCTCCGAGGACCTGATGCTGGGCCAGCACGTCTATATAGAACCGGACCAGGGACAGTCAGACAGGCCTGAGGGACTGTGGCTCAATGTAGTCTACATTTCCGATATCAACAGTGAGAGCCCCTATGTCTGGGCGGATAACGGGCACGGACGTCTGGAAAAACGCGTTGTTGTCCTCGGGGAGTATGATGATGAAAACATCGAGTATCAGATCCTGGACGGACTGACTACAGCTGATTATATCGCGTATCCCGATACCTATCTGCGGGAAGGCCTGAGTACAGTTGACAGCTCCACGGTCGATATTGAGGATGAAGAGCTGGGAGAAGAAGACTGGGATCTCGAATTTGACGACGGAGGCTATGGCTTTGAAGACTTCGGCGAGGAAGTCGACGATATGGAGTATGATTTTGACGACGCGGAGTTTGGCTTTGATGATGAGGCGGGTATCGCGTGGCCTGAGGATGATGAGATGATCGGTGACACCTGGCTCGAAGATGAAGAGATGGAGCCTGATGCCTTTGGCATGGATTCACTGGACGATTTTTCCGATGAGGCTGTCATGTACGATTCTGATGATACGGAGGATGCGGGATGATACTCGAACTCAGGGGCATATATAAGGATTATCATCAGGGGAAACTGATCGTTCCCGTTCTCAAGGATGTCAATTTTTCCATGGAAGAGGGTGAATATGTCGCGATCATGGGACCTTCCGGTTCCGGTAAATCCACCCTCATGAATATTATCGGCTGTCTGGATCAGGCCAC
Source organism: Blautia sp. (assembly GCA_017515945.1). Lineage (GTDB taxonomy): Bacteria > Bacillota > Clostridia > Lachnospirales > Lachnospiraceae > Blautia_A. The sequence continues at coordinate 1,840 of JAFWDX010000092.1, forward strand.
CAAGGGAACCTTTATCCTGGATGGCCAGGACATCAGCAAGTGCTCGGACAATGAGATGTCCGATATCAGGCTGCACAAGCTTGGGTTTGTGTTTCAGAGTTTTCATCTGCTGCCCAAGCAGTCGGCGCTCTCCAACGTGGAGATGCCGCTCAACTACGCACATGTGCCGCCTAAGGAACGGCGGGAGAGAGCATTGGTCGCGCTTGACCGTGTCGGGCTTTCAGAGCGTGTCAATTTTATGCCTAATCAGCTGTCCGGCGGACAGATGCAGCGTGTGGCCATCGCCAGAGCCATGGTCAACAATCCCAGACTGCTGCTGGCGGATGAACCTACAGGCGCGCTGGACAGCCGCTCCGGTGCAGCGGTGATGGATCTGTTTGCCTCACTTAATAAAGAGGGTGTTTCAATCCTGATGATCACCCATGACGCGGATATCGCCAATCATGCCCGGCGGGTCGTGATGATCCGTGACGGGATCCTCAGCGAAAGCAGGAAACGGCGGTATAAATGATGAAAAGTAACTGTTCAGTCAGCACCTCGCATTTACTGCGAGGTGCGTGGAACAAAAGATCAACAGCCAAGGCCAGGCGCACTTCTAATGCGACGAAAGGAGCCTGCGCCTGGCCTCGTAACTGTGAAGGAGCTTGTGACTGAACA
>JAFWDX010000093.1 GCA_017515945.1 Blautia sp.
ACCAGGACGCATGGCGGTCCTGGAAGGCGGGCTAAGAGTCTGTCGTCTATGGACGAATAACCCGCCTTCCTGGAGCGCCAGCGGAAAGGGCTCGAACGTTTTTTCCGTGGTCACACATGGGGATACATCAAGCGCAGCCCGCTTCAAACACTTACAATGCCCGGCGTCCGGTTTGGGTTGCGTGACTCATCTTTCCGAAAATCTGTTGTATCGGATTATTCAATCTGTTAGAATAAAAGCAAGAATCGCATCTCTTTTTTCATAGGGGGACATGGAGATGAAAAAAGTTCTGTATATATTGAACGACTGCATGCGCAAATACAGCTATGAGAGAATATCCGGTCTTGTCACAAATCTGCAGGCCCTTCCAGGAGGAGGCAGTCTGTATATCATCCGCAGCGACGCCTATTCGGGTTTTTCGACCGAACATAACCAGGGAGAATATAATATTTATCGGCTTCCTGATTTCAGTGACTTTGATGCGATCATCCTGGACATCAACAGGATCTTCAGCGGCGGTCCCGAGTCCCTCGGAGCGGAAAATATCCAGTATGTATTTGAGGCCGCCGCCGCATCCGGAAAACCGGTCATCTCCATGGCCAATCATCTGCAGGGTCTGCATTATGTGGGCATCGACAACTATGAAGCGATGACGGCCGTCATACGCCATCTTCATCAGGATCTCGGGAAAACCGATTTCTGGTTCGCTCTCGGACCGAACGACAACTATGAAAACCAGGAACGGACGCGGGCTCTTCGCGATTATTGCCGGATACACGGGCTCCCCTGCACAGACGACCGCTTTTACTCAGAGAGCTTCATCGTCGAATGCGGCATCCACGCGTTCACACGGCTGAGGACCAGTCATGGCGGCGCGCTCCCGCAGGCTGTGATCTGTGCCAACGACCATATCGCGCTGGGCGTCTGCCATGCGGCAAAGGTCTCCGGGTACCAGATCCCCAGGGATTTTCTGGTCACCGGTTTTGACAATGCCGATCTGGCTTCCTCCATCTATCCCGCCCTGACGACGGTCGACCAGCAGGCATGGAACATGGGCAGGACCTGTGTCGACCTTTTGCGCCGTATCTGGGCAGATGAACCCGTTCCCGAAGTCGTCACCACCAGGACCCGCCTTTTGCAGCGAGAAAGCACAGGGGACCATGTCGACCCGTCGGATATGCCGCACCTGAACACGGATGAATATATCGGAAGCTCGGCCAGCATAACGGATTTTAACTATAAGCTGAGTATCCTGCAATACCGCTTTCCCACATGCACATCGATCGAGGAGATCTGCGAAGCTTTCATGGAGTGTATATCGGTTCTGAACTGTAAGGGTGTGGACCTGGTTCTCGACAGCCGGCTCTTTGATCCTGAGCTTTCCATAGGCTTTAAAGAACAGATCGGCCGGCTGCATGACCCCGCAGAGGGCATGCCTGTCCGCGGTTACGCAGACACCCTGGAGCTCGTTTTCTCCTGGCGCGCAGGCAGACCGGCTTCCTTTCCGTATCGCAGAGTGGGCAGGAGCCTGACTGCACTTCGTCCGGATTCTTCGGACTCCCACCATCTTTTTGCGCCGCTGCACTTTATGGAGCACACGGCCGGCTATCTTTGTCTGCACGACTGCATGGATCTGATACGCATCAAGGGTGTCTCCACGGTCGTCAGTACACTGACGATGGCGCTGCGCACCTATTTTACCGGCCGGGATCTGGCCTACGTAAATCACGTTCTCGCAGGCATATCCATGAAGGACGGCCTCACCGGACTGTATAACAGACTTGGGTATCATGAATACGCATACTCGTTGTTCAGAAAAGTAAACGCGGCCGGAGAACGACTGGCCATCATTTTTATCGACATGGATCACCTCAAATGGATCAATGATCGTTATGGTCATGCAGCCGGCGACCTTGCGATCAAGTGCATCGCGGAAGCGATCCTTGAAAATATCCCCGGGAATGCCATCCCGGTCCGTTACGGCGGCGATGAATTTCTGATCCTCTGCCCCGTGAGCGAGGAAGGGGAGGCCCGGGAGATCCTCCGCTCCATCTGCCGTTCACTCCCCGGCACCGGAGATAAAGCCGGTGTTCCCGAAGAGATCACTTTCAGCTCAGGACTGGTCCTGACGGATCCTCGCAGTGAAAAGCTGCTGGATGATTATGTGCAGGAAGCGGATACAATCATGTACACTAAAAAGAGATGAAATGAGTCAGGGGGACAGGTTCCTTGACTCACATTGATGTGAGTC
>JAFWDX010000094.1 GCA_017515945.1 Blautia sp.
GCTGACGTGGTTGCTCATGAGATGAAGGAATGGGCAATAGAAAAAGGGGCGACACACTTTACCCACTGGTTCCAGCCTCTGACCGGCGTCACGGCAGAAAAGCATGACGCCTTCCTTTCCGCTCCGTTGGAGAACGGCAAAGTGCTGCTGACTTTTTCAGGCAAGGAACTGATCAAAGGAGAATCGGATGCCTCGTCCTTCCCCTCCGGAGGGCTGAGGGCGACCTTTGAGGCCAGGGGATACACCACCTGGGACTGCACTTCGCCGGCATTTGTGCGCCACGACGCGGCGGGAGGGACACTTTGTATCCCCACTGCTTTCTGTTCGTATACAGGTGAAGCCCTCGACCAGAAAACGCCGCTCCTTCGCTCCATGCAGGCAGTGAGCGAGCAGGCCCTCAGACTCGTGAGACTCTTTGGCAATACCACCTCCCGCAGAGTGATCCCATCCGTCGGAGCCGAGCAGGAGTATTTCCTCATAGACCGGGAACTGTTTGAAAAGAGAAAGGATCTGGTGTACACCGGCCGGACGCTCTTTGGCGCCATGCCGCCCAAGGGGCAGGAGATGGACGATCACTATCTGGGGACGATCCGGCAGAGAGTATCGGCATATATGAAAGAGGTGAATGAGGAGTGCTGGAAGCTCGGAGTGACCGCCAAGACACAGCACAATGAAGTGGCGCCAGGACAGCACGAGCTGGCGCCGATCTATGCCCCCGTCAATATTGCCGCAGATCACAATCAGATCATCATGCGTATCCTTAAACGTGTCGCCAGCCGCCACGGGATGCGCTGTCTGCTTCACGAGAAGCCCTTTGCCGGCCTCAACGGCTCCGGCAAGCACAATAACTGGTCTCTGATCACTGACGACGGCATAAACCTGCTGGAGCCGGGGCTGACACCGCATGACAATATCCAGTTCCTGCTGGTGCTCACGTGCCTGCTCAAAGCGGTGGATGAGCATGCCGAACTGTTGAGGGAGTCTGCGGCAGACGTCGGCAATGATCACCGGCTGGGTGGAAATGAAGCGCCGCCGGCCGTTCTTTCTGTGTTCCTGGGCGAACAGCTGGGAGATGTACTTGAACAGCTGGTGAGCACCGGCACCGCCACCAAGAGCAAATCCGGCAAAATGCTGGAGACCGGAGTAAAGACGCTCCCCGATTTTATGAAGGACGCCACGGACCGCAACCGGACCTCTCCCTTTGCCTTTACCGGTAACAAATTTGAGTTTCGTATGGTAGGTTCCCGTGATTCCATCTCCGGCTGTAATGTGGTACTTAATACCATTGCCGCGCAGGCCTTTAAAGAGGCGTGCGATGTGCTGGAGCAGGCGGACGATTTTGACCTTGCCGTCCATGACCTGATCAAGGAATATGCCATAGACCATCAGCGCATTGTTTTCAATGGGAACGGATATGCGACGGAATGGGAGGAGGAGGCTGCCCGCAGAGGACTGCCGAATCTGCCCTCCATGGTGGATGCCATTCCGTATCTGACATCCGAAAAGAGTGTAGCCCTTTTTGAGGAATTCCACGTTTTCACCCGCACGGAGCTGGAATCACGTGCTGAGATCAAATACGAGATTTACGGCAAAGCGATCAATATTGAAGCCAGGACGATGCTGGACATGGTCTCAAAGCAGATCATCCCCTCAGTGATCCGGTATACCACCGTTCTTGCCGATTCCCTGAATGCCCTGCGCACCGCAGGCTGTGCGGATTATTCGGTGCAGCAGGAGCTCCTTACGGAAACCTCTGAACTGCTCAGCATGACAAGCCGGCGCATGAAAGAACTGGAGAAGCTTGTTTCAAAGGTTTATGCATATCCGGAGGGCAGGCAGAGAGCGGTATACTGCCGCAGGGATCTGGTTCCGGCTATGGAAGCGCTCAGGATACCCGTAGATAAACTTGAAATGATCGTGGATAAGGAAATCTGGCCGATGCCCTCATATGGAGACTTGATTTTTTAAGACATACGAGTCAGGGGGGCTGGCTCATCCCTCTTGACAAAAATTCATGAAAGCCATACAATAACCACACGTATGCAATCAATATAGTATCGCAGTAACTGTTCAGTCAGCACCTCGCATTTACTGCGAGGTGCGTGAGAAAAAAGTTGAACAGCCAAGGCCAGGCGCACTTCCAATGCGACGAAAGGAGCCTGCGCC
>JAFWDX010000095.1 GCA_017515945.1 Blautia sp.
AAGGAACCTGTCCCCCCTGACTCATGTCTTGCCAAAATATCTGAAATCTATTATATTATACTCGCGTGAGCAAATAGATGGAAAATGTATCCGGATTTCTGTGTTGGATACACAGAGGCACTAAATAAGTGGAATTAAAAATTTCCACGTATTAAGCCCCTCTGATATCAAACTGGCAAATACTGTTCGAGACCATGTGCGGTGGGTTACTGGATCGGCCTCAGATGGGACTCATTACAGTCCGGACATACGGCACAGAACAGACAGGCGATAGGAGTAAATGCAATGAATCACGAAATTTCAGAACTGTTCATGTACGGAGGCCTGGATCAGGACAGCATCCTGTTCCGGCTGGGTGAGGTTTTCGAGGAGATCGAGAACGATGACTATAACAGGTCAAAGGTCATCCGGGATATCAAATACCAGCTTAAGCGCCTGCTGGTGCTGGGGACGGATTATGGATTTGACCATAATCTGTGGCACGATTATATCGCATTTTTTCTCATGATGAATGAGAATCCCTTCTCTCTTGTCTGTGAAAAGAGCGAGATCCATGAGGGAACGGTCACCAGGATCGTACAGGAGGATCTGTCGCGCATCCGCAAGATCTTCTGTTATGATTTCTCCGCTGTGGAGGAAGAGCTGGGGATCGACTGCTTTTCTCTCATTTCAGATTACCAGGCGGTAAAAAAGAACCGCAAGATATACAACTGGAACGTCAGCAAAAAGGTACAGGCTCTGGCCGAAAGACTGGAAAAGGCCCGGGATGATCGGGAGTTTTACGTTGCAGTCACGGATTTTTACCGGGATTACGGCGTGGGATCCTTTGGACTGAACAAGGCCTTCAGGGTCGAGGAAGAGCTCTCCGGCGGGATCCGGTTTACCGCGATCAACAATATGGATGTGGTGACTCTGGACGATCTGGTCGGTTATGAGCTGCAGAAGAAGAAACTGATGGACAACACGGAGGCCTTTGTCAGCGGGAACAGGGCCAACAATGTTCTCCTCTTCGGAGACAGCGGTACAGGCAAGTCCACCAGCATCAAGGCGATCACCAACCAGTATTATGACAGGGGCCTGAGGATGGTCGAGATCTATAAACACCAGTTCAAGCACCTGTCAAGGATCATTTCAACGATCAAGAACCGCAACTATAAATTCATCATTTACATGGATGATCTGTCCTTTGAGGAGAATGAGATCGAGTATAAGTATCTGAAGGCCGTGATCGAGGGCGGAGCCGAGACCAGACCGGACAATATCCTGATCTATGCGACCTCCAACCGCCGGCACCTGATCAAGGAAACCTGGAACGATAAAGAAGACCACACCAATCAGGATGATATCCATCATTCCGATACAGTGGAGGAGAAGCTTTCCCTGGTTCACCGCTTTGGCATCACGATCGGCTTTACCAAACCCTCACCTCGGGAGTTCAATGAGATCGTCGTGACGCTGGCCCGGCGGAACGGGCTGGATATGGATGAAAAGACGCTGAAGGATGAGGCCAGGAAGTGGGAGATGACCCATGGCGGTATCTCAGGCCGGACAGCCCAGCAGTTTATCGATTATATGATGAGCCGGTAAAAATGAGTCAGGGGGACAGGTTCCTTGACTCGCACGAACGTGTGAGTCAAGGAACCTGTCCCCCTGACTCATATTCCCCTGACTCTTTGATTTGTTTAATCGTTTCTGCGAAAAATGTGTACATAATAACAGGAATGCCATAACAGTACAACAAGAGATCAAACAATAAAGACGCAGAGCGGGATATCCGCTCCG
>JAFWDX010000096.1 GCA_017515945.1 Blautia sp.
CTGGTGGACAGGTTCCTTGCCTCACATGTGTTTGCGAGTCAAAGGACCTGTTGACCTGTTTCCCTGACGCATCCCGGCTGATTCTCCGAAGGGGACATTCTGAATAGCGTTCATGGGCGAGTCAGGGGGGACAGGTTCCTTGACTCGCACATACGTGTGAGGAGGAACCTGTCCCCCTGACTCAATGAGTCAAGGAACCTGTCCCTGTGACTCAGTTTCACTTGACGGAAACAGTCTCTGAATTGTAAAATCATGAAAAGACATACATCACAAAAGGAGTGAAAATATGACCCGTCTCATGCCCGTAAAGGAGGCATCATATCTGACGGCGCTGAATGCGGAGAGGTATCGCTGCATTATGCGCGTTTTCTATCAGGAATATCAGCGGATACATTTTCAGTTATATAAGGAAGAGGTCATGGAGCTGCTGATGCGGGATTTTTCGGAGGATTTTGCGGATTATTCCATGGATCAGCTCAAGCTGGATCTGCAGGCCCTGGTGGAATGGCGCAATCTGACGCCGTTTCAGGATCCGAGGCGGGTGTATACCATTGCGGATTACAAGAATAAACAGTTCCGGTATTCCATGTCTGAGGCTTCCGTTGAGATTGAACGCATGGCGGTGAAGCTGGAGACGCTCTTTCTGGAGCCGGCGAATTTGTCTACCAACTATTTTGTCCGGATGGACCGGGCGCTGGAACAGATGCCGGGGCTTGAAAATAAGGGGAACAAACAGGTCAGTGAATGGTGGAACAGCCTGCAGGAGGACTTTAAGTGCGTCAACCAGAATTACCAGGACTATCTGAGAGAATTTTACAGCGGCAGGAGTGACAAGATCCTGAAATCACTGGAGTTTGTTGTCCATAAGGACCGGTTTATCTCTTATCTGGAGGAGTTTATCCGGGAGCTGCAGCTGCATTCGGAGCGCATCGCGGGCAGGCTCAGGAGACTGGATCCTCAGCTCGTGAACCGGATATTGGACAGAGCCGTCGCAGCGGAGTTGGATATACCGAGACCGCTGTCCGAACAGCAGGATGATCTGGAGCCTTATATACGGGACAATATATATGGGAAGTGGCAGGCGCTGCTGCGGTGGTTTCTGCCGATGGACGGGTATCCCAGCGAGAGCAGCCGTGTGCTGGACATCACGAATGAGATCATCCAGAAGATCATCCAGAACGCGGCGCTGATCGTACAGCTGCAGAACTGGGGGATCAGCAGGAAATCGGACTATATTCATTATATCGATATGTTCCTGGACTGTGAAAGCATAAAGGACGCACACCGGCTCTCGGCTCATGTGTTCGGTATTCAGCACATCCGGCATTTTAAGGTAAATGCGGACCGGAAGACGGACAGCATTACCGTCAGCACGGCGGAGGAGGAGCCGGTGGACTTTGCGCTGACTCCGCGGGTGCGCACGTATAAGCCGAGGATTGAAAAGAACGGATACGCCTTGAAAGCCCTGGAGAAGGCACAGAAGCGTACGGAGTATCTGCGGCAGGTTGAAAAGGACCGGCAGATGGTGAACAGGTACATAAACGGGAACAGACTGCGCGTGTCCGAAATAAAGGATATTGTACCGGAAAGCGTCCGGACGACGCTGCTGCGATGGATCTCCCTTGCGAATATGACGGAGAGCGGAACCGGGATCACGGAATATGGCCGCTCTTATACTCTGAAGAGAGGTACGGATTATTGTACGCTGCACTGTGAGGATGGAGACTTGAAAATGCCGGATTATGTATTTGAATTTAAGTAACTGTTCAGTCAGTATCTCGCATTTACTGCGAGATGCGTGAGAAAAAAGTTGAACAGCCAAGGCCAGGCGCACTTCCAATGCGACGAAAGGAGCCTGCGGCTGGCCTCGTAACTGTGAAGGAGCTTGTGACTGAACAG
>JAFWDX010000097.1 GCA_017515945.1 Blautia sp.
CTGTTCAGTCACAAGCTCCTTCACAGTTACGAGGCCAGCCGCAGGCTCCTTTCGTCGCATTGGAAGTGCGCCTGGCCTTGGCTGTTCAACTTTTTTCTCACGCATCTCGCAGTAAATGCGAGATACTGACTGAACAGTTACAGTTATTTCTTTACTGTTCCTTAGTATCTGAGGTGGAATTATGAGTGATAAAAAAACCACAACCAGGCGGATATGGTTCGGCAGCACTTATTTTCTCCTGCCGGTGGCGGTGATGCTGTTATTCTTGCTCCCCATATCTGTACGCGCATCGCAGGCTAAGGCGGTACGTGTGGGCTATTATGAGAATGAGGTTTTCCAGGAGGGCGCCCGTGAGGGGGCGGTCAGGACCGGGTATGCCTATGAGTATTACCGCAAGCTTTCGGAGTACACGGGCTGGGAGTATGAATACGTATATGGCTCATACTCGGATCTCTATCAGGCGCTCCTGGACCACGAGATCGATCTGCTGGCCGGGCTGGCTTATAAGGCGGAACGGGAGGAATTCCTGTCTTATCCTGAGACACCGATGGGTCATGAGTCCTACAATCTGCTCAAGCACGCATCCGATGTGGATATCACCTCGGATCCGGAGACGTTGAAGGGCCGGGAGATCGTCGTCCTGGACAGTGCCATGGTGGATGTGCTCACAAACTACATGAATGAGCAGCATATCGAGGCCGGTATCATTCCGCTCCCGGACTATGAGGCTGTATTCAAGGCTTTTGACGATCACGAGGTGGACCTGATCGCGGTCGAGGGAAACGGGACATACGGCCGGAGCGACGCGGAAATTCTCTGCACCTTTGGCTATTCGGATTATTATCTGTGTGTCAATAAAGAGCGGCAGGATCTGCTTGACGAGCTCAATACGGCGCAGAACCTGCTGCAGATCGATGAACCGAACTATCTGAACGCGTTAAATGAAAAATACTATCCGCATACGCTGTTCAGCCGCGCATTTTCTTCAATGGAGAAAGAGTGGATGGACACGCATGACGAACTGCGCATCGGTTACCTGAAGAATTATCTGCCCTACAGCGATATCGACGAAGAAGGAGAGGTTACGGGCCTGATCAAGGACGTGCTGCCTCAGATCTTCAGGCTGCTTGGCATTGAGAATATAAAGATCAGCTATCATGGCTATGTCAGCTATGATGAGATGCTTTCAGACGTTGTCAGCGACAAAACGGACGCGGTATTTCCTGTCGGGGGAGGTCTGTATTTTTCGGAGGAAAGCGGGATCTATCAGACCAATCCGATCATACAGACTTCCAATGAACTGATCTTTAACGGAAAATACACGGATGAAACTGTTTCCCATTTTGCGGTAAACAAGAACAATCGCATCCACGAGTATTATCTGAAGACCTATTTTCCTGAAGCGAAGATCACGAAGTTTTCTTCCGCGGAGGCGTGCCTGGACGCAGTCCTCTCGGGCGAGGTCACGTGCACCTTCCTCAACGGCCTGCGCGCGACGGACATGCTCAAGGGCAGAAAGTACAGAGAGCTTTCCCTGATGCATCTGAACTGGAATGATGACCGTTGCTTTGGCGTCCGGATCGGAAATGATGGTCTGCTAAAGCTCCTGAACAGGGGAATTAATGTCATCGGGACGGATTATGCGCAGAATCAGGTGTACAGATATACGGACAGACTGCACACGGAATCAGTCCTTGATTATGTACTGGACCATATGTTGTTCTTCGGTTCTATGATCCTGTTGGCGGCCATGCTGGTCATCATGCTCCTGTTCCGTGATTCCAGACGGACGAGGGTTTCCGTCAAGGAGAAGGAGCGGGCCAGACAGATCCTGGAGGAGAAGAACAGGGAGCTTGAAGTCAGTCAGAAAGCTTTGTCTGACGCGCTGAAAACCGCTGAGGCCGCCAGCAGGGCAAAAACGACATTCCTCAACAGTATGTCCCACGACATCCGCACGCCGATGAACGCGATCGTCGGTTTTACGACCCTTTCCCTGGCTAATGTGGATGATACGGAGAGGGTGAGGGATTATCTGAAGAAGATATCGATCTCCAGCGAGCATCTGCTCTCACTGATCAATGACGTGCTGGATATGAGCCGGATTGAAAGCGGGACCGTCAGGCTGGAGGAAGCGCCGGTGCATCTGCCGGATGTGATCCATGATCTGGACGTCATCATGCGGCCGAATACTGCGGTCAAGGATCAGACATTTATCGTGGAAACGGAGCAGCTCAAAAATGAAAACATTCTGATCGACAAGCTGCGCCTGAATCGGATCCTGATGAATATCCTTTCCAATGCCGTGAAATATACGCCCGCTGACGGAACAATCCATTTCAGCGTAGCGGAAAAGCCTGCCGACAGAGAAGGATTTGCCAATTATGAATTCCGGATCAGGGACAATGGGACCGGCATGAGCAAGGAGTTTCAGAAAACGGTTTTCGATGCCTTTACGCGCGAAAGAACCAGCACGATCAGCGGGATCCCAGGTACCGGGCTTGGAATGACTATCACCAAGAACATCGTGGACATGATGGGCGGTACGATCCATGTCGAGAGTGAGGAAGGAAAGGGAAGCGAGTTTACGGTGATCATCCCGTGCAGGATCTGCGACGAAGCGCCATGTGAGTCAGACAAGACAGCTGCACCGGCAGTGCTGCCTGTCGCCGATTTCAGTGGTAAACGCGTTCTCCTTGCCGAGGATAACGAAATGAATCAGATGATCGCCCGGGCGATCCTTGAAGAAACCGGACTGATCGTGGAGGTTGCCGCTGACGGCCTGCAGGCCGTTGAAATGATGAAAAAGGCGGCATCCGGCTATTATGATGTGATCCTGATGGATATCCAGATGCCGAATATGAACGGATATGACGCGGCCCGCTGCATCCGCGGCCTGGAAGATCCCGGCAAAGCCGGCATTCCCATCATCGCGGTGACGGCGAATGCCTTTGATGAGGACAGGAAGATCGCGCTGGAGGCCGGGATGAACGCGCATCTGGCGAAGCCGTATGATGTGCCGAAGATGATGGAGACGATTTCTTTGCTGTTGTAAAGAAAGACAGTAACTGTTCAGTCAGCACCTCGCATTTACTGCGACACCGCAGGCGTGCCTTGGCAGGCGCGTGAGACAAAAGCTGAACAGCCAAGGCCACACCGAAGGCGTCCCTTGGGAGGCGCACTTTCAATGCGACAAAAGGAGCCTGCGCCTGGCCTCGTAACTGTGAAGGAGCTTGTGACTGAACAGTTACGAAAGACATATGAATGAATGGAACAGCTCGAGCGCGATAAATCGCTGCAGGTAAGGCGGAAGAAGTGCGGAGATTTGGACGTCAGTGTTGTTTCATTAATTAATGTGGAAATCCTGAGTAAACGGGATTCGGCTATTTGGCAGGCTTGATGGAGTCTGGCCAATAGCCCGTTGCAATCCCGTATGGCGAAAGCCTGTATATTTCCATGTACAGAAAGGACTAAAAATATATGAGAGCTGTGGTAACCAGAGTAAAAGAAGCTTCAGTGACGATCGACGGGCAGGTCACCGCCAGGATCGGAAAGGGCTTCCTGATCCTGTTGGGCATTCACAAGAATGACACGGAAAAGGAAGCCGCCTACGTTGCAGACCGGATCTGCGGATTGCGGGTTTTTGATGATGAGCAGGGTAAGATGAACATCAACCCGAAGGACGCGGGTGCGGATCTGCTGATCGTCAGCCAGTTTACCCTGTATGCGGATGTGCGGTCCCGCCGTCCTGATTTCTTCCATGCCGCGAGACCGGAGAAGGCGATCCCGCTTTATGAAAAGGTGATCGGAGACTGTGAAAAAGCCGGATTTCATGTAGAGACCGGAGAATTCGGGGCAGTGATGGAGGTGGCGTCGGTCAATGACGGACCGGTGACGATCATTGTGGAGAAGGAGAACGAACAATA
>JAFWDX010000098.1 GCA_017515945.1 Blautia sp.
GGTACACAAAAGCACCGTCCCTCTGTTGATTTCAGAGTGGATGAGTCACAGGGACAGGTTCCTTGACTCATTTTGATGAGTCAAGGAACCTGTCCCCTTGACTCTTGCATCCGGATTCCACTTCTTATATAATACCTGAATATACGACTCTGGTGCAAATCCATTTTTGCCCGACTGTTTACACATGCATGAGCATTCACGCGAGCATAAAAATAAAGGTAAGGTGACATGACTATGGAATCACCCATTATTACAAGGTACTATAAAGAGCCGGACCCCGTAAAGCGCCGGCGCATGCTTGAGGAAGCCATCGCTTCCGGAGAAGGAGACCCGAGGGAGAATGAGATCCGGCAGGAGCTCTACCGCCTCCGCTATCAGGGAAATGCGCAGGGGAAAAAAGACGTCCCGGCAGACGGCTTCCTGGCCCTCTGGATGACCCTGGAGTACAACCGCAACACCGGCCGGGGCTTCTTCGGCGCGGATATGCGCAGGGCCGTCAAAGAGATCCGCGGCCATCTCGAACGCCTGAAATTCAAAGAATATCAGGAAAAAGGCGGCCTGGAAAGCGAACTGTTCTACAAGGAAGTGTGCCACATGGTCCGGATCTACATAGACCTCTGCGCCACGGACCACTCCTACAATTCCACGATCTTCGGCATGTTCCGGATGGGCGCGGATCAGAGCAAAAACAAGATCATGGCGGATGTCCGGGATGTGGCTGTCCGTGTTCCTGAGACCCTCGAGCTGCAGGAAGAGCTGGCCATTGTGACGAAAGCCGCGGCCGAAGTGTACGAAGAGGCATTTCCGTACGAAGGCGGATTATTCTAAGGGTTGCATATTATGGGGGGCTGGCCCCATAAATATGTTTACAGCTTTTTTGGATGGTGAGACGTCCATTATACCTTTGAATTGCATCTGTAAACAAATTATGAACATTGTTCACACTTTGTTTGGAGGGCCAGACCCCATAATAAGCAGAAATGGAGATTTCTATATATGGATCAGAATAAAATCAAAGCCTACGACATCCTCCGTCGCGAAGACCTCGAGGATATCCACTCCACAGGCTGGCTCCTGCGCCACCGCAAGACCGGTGCCCGCGTCATGCTGGTGGAAAATGACGACGACAACAAAGTGTTCAACATCACCTTCCGCACGCCGCCGGCCGACAGCACCGGCGTGGCGCACATCCTGGAGCACTCCGTGCTGTGCGGTTCCCGCGAGTTTCCCTTAAAGGATCCCTTTGTGGAGCTGGTCAAGGGATCGCTGAACACCTTCCTCAACGCCATGACCTTCCCGGACAAGACCTGCTATCCGGTCGCCAGCTGTAACGACAAGGATTTTCAGAACCTGATGCACGTGTATCTGGACGCCGTTTTTTATCCAAGGATCTACGAGCGCGAGGAGATCTTCCGCCAGGAGGGCTGGAGCTATCACCTCGATGACACGAATGGACCCCTGACCTACAATGGCGTGGTGTACAACGAGATGAAGGGAGCCTTCTCCTCTCCGGATGATGTCCTCGAGCGGGAGATCATGAATCACCTCTTCCCCGATACACCCTATGGGGTGGAATCCGGCGGAGATCCGGCCCATATCCCGGAGCTGACTTATGAAGCCTTCCTGAATTTCCACCGGACCTATTATCATCCGTCCAACAGCTACATCTACCTGTACGGAAACATGGACATGGCCGAAAAACTGGACTTCATCGACCAGAAATACCTCTCGGCCTTTGAACCGCTGGAGGTCGATTCGGCCGTGCCGATCCAGCAGCCCTTCTCCGCGATCTGCGAGGATGAGAATGTTTACCCCGTGGCCGAAAACGAGCCGGAGGAGGAGAACACCTATCTGTCCTACAACATGGTGATCGGAACAAACGGCGACACAAAGCTCTGCACCGCCTTTGAGATCCTGGACTACGCGCTGCTGAGTGCGCCGGGAGCTCCGCTCAAAAAGGCCCTGGTGGAAGCCGGCATCGGCAGCGATGTCTATGGCTCCTTTGAGGACAGCCTGCGTCAGACGTATTTCTCCATCATTGCCAAGGGAACGGACCCTGACAAAAAAGAGGCCTTTACCTCCCTGATCCGCAAGGTGCTGACCGAAGCGGTCGAAAACGGAGTGGATGAGAAGGCGATCCGGGCCGGCATCAACTACCTGGAATTCCGGTACAGAGAAGCGGACTTTTCCTCTTATCCCAAGGGACTGATCTACGGACTGGATCTGATCGGCGACTGGGTCTACAGCGACGAGGATCCCTTCGCCCAGGTACGCCAGATCCCGATATTTGCGGCTCTGAAAGAGGCCATCAGCACAGGCTATTATGAAGACCTGATCCGCCGGTACCTGCTGGAGAACACACACGGATGCATCCTTGCACTTGTCCCACAAAAGGGACTTGCTGCAAAACGTGATCAGGAGCTGGCCGCACGCCTGGAGACCTACAGAGCTTCACTCCCACAGGAAGAGCTTGTCCGTCTTAAGGAACAGACAGAGGCGCTCGCCGCCTATCAGGAGGCTCCTGAGGATCCTGAGGCCCTTGGACGGATTCCGTTGCTTTCCCGTGAAGATATCAGCCGCAAGGCCCGGAAATTCACCAATACCGAGATCGATGTGGACGGCAATACGCTCCTGTATCATGAGGTCAATACAAACGGTATCGGCTATCTGGATGTGCTGTTCCGACTCCATGACTTTGATCGCGAAAAAGTCCATTTATACGGACTCCTGAAATCCGTTCTGGGTTATGTGGATACGGAGCATTTCACCTACGGAAATCTGTTCAATGAGATCAATGCTGCCACGGGAGGCCTGAACGCCGGTATCGAGTGCTTTGAGGATGCTGCGGACCCGGGTGTCTTTACCGCCCTTTTCAGCATGCGCGGTAAATGCCTGTATGACTCCTTTGAATTCCTGTTCGGCATGATCAAAGAGATCCTGCATACGTCACGGCTTTCGGATACAAAGCGCTTGGCGGAGATCGTCGCCGAGATCAAATCCCGGGCCCAGGCCTCGCTGGTGAGCGGCGGACACGGGACGGCCGTCCTGCGGGCCGGCGCCTATTATTCCGGGAGATCCGCATTCCAGGACGAGATGGCGGGCATCGATTACTACCATTATATCGAGGACCTGAACAAACATTTTGACGAAAAGAAGGAGAGCCTTGTCGCTTCTCTGAAGGCTGTGGCGGAGGAGATCTTCTGCAGGGAGAATCTGATCGTCAGCTATACGGGCGAGCCGGAAAGCCTGCCCGCCTTTGAGGCGCAGGTCCGCGCGCTCATGCAGACCCTGCCCCACAAAGACGAAAAACTGCCGGCACGACCGGCGGTGCCCTATACCTGCGGCAATGAAGGTTTCAGGACCGCAGGGCAGGTCCAGTATGTGGCACAGTGCGGCAACTTTGTCACCAAAGGGCTGCGCTACACAGCGACGCTGGACATTCTCAAGGTGATCCTGGGATATGAATACCTGTGGATGAACGTTCGCGTTCAGGGCGGCGCCTACGGCTGCATGAACGGATTCCGCAGGAACGGGGACAGCTACTTTGTCTCCTACCGCGACCCGCATCTGAGCCGTACGCTGCAGGTCTTTAAGGAACTGCCGGAGTACGTCGGAGCCTTTGAGGCCGACGAAGAGGAGATGACCAAATATATCATCGGCACCATCAGCAACCGTGACGTGCCGCGCACCCCGCAGATGCAGGGCAGCATTTCCAAGACGGCCTGGTTCACTCATGTCACCGATGAAATGGTGCAGAGAGAGCGCGAAGAGATCCTGGATGCGGAAGCGGCCGATATCCGCGCCCTGGCCGGTCACATGTAGGCGATCCTGGCGGATCACCGGATCTGCGTGGTTGGCAGCGAGAGCGTGCTCGACAGGGACGGCGGGCTGCTCGACGAGGTTAAGCCGCTGTTTACTATGTAAGGAGTTTTATGACAGAAAATGAAAAGAATTTGAAATCCGGCTTTGTCGCCATCATCGGCCGCCCGAACGTCGGCAAATCCACCCTGATGAACCACCTGATCGGGCAGAAGATCGCCATCACATCCAAAAAGCCGCAGACGACCCGCAACCGGATCCAGACTGTCTATACCTGTGACCGGGGTCAAATCGTCTTTGTGGATACGCCGGGTATTCACAAGGCCCGCAACAAGCTGGGCGAATATATGGTTGCCGTAGCGGAAAGGACCCTGAAGGAGGTGGACGCCATCCTGTGGCTGGTGGAGCCTTCGCCCCGGATCGGTCCGGGAGACGAGCACATCGCGGATCAGCTGCGGGGCCTGGGCGTGCCGGTACTGCTGGTGATCAACAAGATCGATACCCTCCCGCAAAAGGAGGAGATCCTCCGGGTGATCGACGCCTACCGGACGCTTTGCGATTTTGCGGAGATCATTCCCTGTTCCGCCCTCAGGGGCAAAAACACGAACGACATCATTGACAGCCTGTTCGGGTACCTGCCCTACGGGCCGATGTTCTACGATGAGGACACGGTCACGGATCAGCCCATGCGTCAGATCGTGGCGGAGGTGATCCGGGAGAAATCCCTCTACGCGTTGAGCGACGAAATCCCCCACGGGATCGCCGTGGCGATCGATTCCATGAAGGAACGCCCGGGGAAAAACCTGCTCTATGACATCGAGGCGACCATCATCTGCGAAAAGGATTCACACAAGGGGATCATCATCGGAAAGCAGGGTGCCATGCTCAAACGCATCGGCAGCGACGCCCGGTATGAGCTGGAGCGCATGCTCGAGGCAAAGGTAAACCTGCGCCTCTGGGTCAAGGTCAAGAAGGACTGGCGGGACAGCGATTTCCTGATAAAGAATTTCGGATATGACAAGAAGGAAATATGAGTGACCTGATTACCGTGCAGGGTGTGGTGCTTTCGGCCATGCCCATCGGTGAATATGACAAACGCATCGTACTCCTGACGCGGGAAAGGGGAAAGATATCCGCCTTTGCCAAGGGGGCCAGACGGATGAATTCCCCCTTTATGGCGGCCGCGAATCCCTTTGTATTCGGGACGTTTACCCTTTATGAGGGCAGGAGCAGCTACAATCTGAACCAGGTGAGCGTAAAGCGCAGCTTTGCTGAACTGGCGCAGAAGCAGCCGGGGATCTATTACGGGTATTATTTTCTCGAACTGGCGGATTATTTCGGGCGGGAGGGAACGGACGGAAAGGATCTGATGAACCTTTTGTATGTCACGATCCTGGCTCTGGACAGTCCGTCGTTGGGTGATCGCCTGGTCCGGTGCATTTATGAGCTGCGGATCATGACGGAGGAGGGAATGATGCCGGCCATATATGCCTGCACCGGCTGCGGACGGGAACCTGAGGGGGAAGCCCCATGGTACTTTTCCCAGGAGGATCACGGGCTGCTCTGCCCGGCCTGCGCACGCCAGACAGCTGTCAGGCATACGCCGGTCGGTCTGCCTGCGATCCGGACCATGCAGTATATCGCAGCGGTTCCGATGAACCGGCTGTATACCTTTACGGTTACGGATGAGATCCTTTCGGAGCTGGAGGCGGTCATTCATCCTTATGTAAAGCTGGGAACCGACCGGAAATTCAAAAGTCTCGGAATTCTGGAGGGGATGGAGAGTCTTTTGGTTGACTTGACAGGAAAAAGAGGATAACATACAAAAATCAGAGCGTAACTGGAAAGGGGTTAGTGACTGAACAGTTACGATAATTACATTGAAAGCATTTATATTGAAAGACGAGGAGACCTGATCTATGGAAAAGACAATGGAGAAAATCGTAAATCTCGCCAAGGCCAGAGGCTTTGTGTATCCCGGCTCCGAGATTTACGGAGGACTGGCAAATACCTGGGATTACGGCAATCTGGGCGTGGAGCTCAAGAACAACGTCAAACGTGCCTGGTGGCAGAAATTCATCCAGGAGTCCCCTTATAACGTCGGAGTGGACTGCGCCATCCTCATGAATCCCCAGACCTGGGTCGCATCCGGCCACCTGGGCGGTTTTTCCGATCCTCTGATGGACTGCCGTGAGTGCCATGAGCGGTTCCGCGCGGACAAGCTGATCGAGGATTTCTGCGCTGAAAAGGGCATGGAGATCCCGGGAGGTTCCGTGGACGGCTGGTCCCAGGAGCAGATGATGGATTTCATCCGTGACAATGCTGTTCCCTGCCCTTCCTGCGGCAAGCACAATTTTACCGACATCCGTCAGTTCAATCTGATGTTCAAGACCTTCCAGGGCGTGACCGAGGACGCCAAGAATACGGTTTATCTGCGTCCGGAAACGGCGCAGGGCATCTTTGTCAACTTTAAGAATGTCCAGAGGACATCCCGCAAAAAGATCCCCTTCGGCATCGGGCAGATCGGCAAATCCTTCCGTAACGAGATCACGCCTGGCAACTTCACCTTCCGTACCGGGGAGTTTGAGCAGATGGAACTGGAGTTCTTCTGTGAGCCGGATACGGATCTGGAGTGGTTTGCCTACTGGAAGCAGTTCTGCCTTGACTGGCTCTCTTCACTGGGACTCAAGGCGGATGAGGTCCGTTATCGTGACCATTCACCGGAGGAGCTGAGCTTCTACAGCAAGGCCACCACCGACGTGGAGTTCCTCTTCCCGTTCGGCTGGGGTGAGCTGTGGGGCATCGCGGACCGCACGGATTATGACCTGACGCAGCATCAGAATGTCTCCGGGCAGGATCTGAGCTATTTTGACGACGAGAAAAAGACGAAATATATTCCTTATGTCATCGAGCCGTCCCTCGGCGCGGATCGTATGGTGCTGGCTTTCCTTTGCAGCGCGTATGATGAGGAAGTGCTGGATGCGGAGAAGAACGATGTGCGTACCGTTCTGCGTTTCCATCCGGCTCTGGCTCCGGTCAAGATCGGTGTGCTGCCTCTGTCCAAAAAGCTGGGAGAGGGCGCGGAGAAGATTTATCAGGAGCTTTCTAAGAAGTATAACTGTGAGTATGATGACCGCGGCAATATCGGCAAGCGTTATCGTCGTCAGGACGAGATCGGGACGCCGTTCTGCGTGACGTATGATTTCGATTCTGAGACGGACGGGTCTGTGACGATCCGTTATCGTGATTCCATGGAGCAGGTAAGGGTGCCGGTGGCGGAGCTGGATGCCTGGTTCGCGGATAAGTTTACTTTTTGAGCATCTTTTTTAGTAATTCCTGACGGACGTGGGTATGTCTGACGGACGGCGCAGGGAGGGGAGGGGGCATTCGGCACCATTGGAGGCCTCAGGGTCGTAGGGGCTCAGACCCATTGGAGAGCTCAGAGTCGCAGGGGTATTCAGATTCGTCGGCAAAGGGGTCAGGACCCATCGACAGTAAATTGCCGTCTGAAGTGTACCGGAACGATGGGGCCTGACCCCATCAAATGTTCCGTCGTAAGGAATTCACTATCCGTTACATTATATGTGTGAGCAATTATGTAACGTTCGATGATTGTCATTGGAATAAATGAAACTCGAAAGGCAAAATTTTCTGAGACAGATTTTGACATACAGGAGGTTACCGAAAAATGAGAAAAGCAAAACTGTTTTGCACACTGATGATGGCCGGTGCACTTATGACTAGTCTGTTTGTGCCAGCAGCGGCCGGAGAAAATACGGCTGAGGAAGCTGCTGTAACGACTGAAGCTGCAGTGGCAGAAGAGGCTGCAGAAGCTGCTGATGATGCACAGGCCGCCGCAGAAGAGACCGCAGAAGCAGCCGATGCTGCACAGACCGCGGAAGAAGAGGTTACAGAGGCTGTCGATCCTGCCCAGAGCGAGACAGAAGGTGCTGCAGAAGCTGCCGGAGATGATGCGGAAGATACGCAGCAGGCAGCTGCATCCATCCGCGTTGGCGCCATGGCCGGCCCGACCGCCATGGGCATGGTCCGTCTGATGGAACAGGCGGAGCTGGGCGAGACGCAGAATACTTATGAATTTGCTGACCTTATGACGGACGCTTCCGCTTTTGTCGCTCCGCTGGCTTCCGGCGAGCTGGATATCGCAGCTCTGCCGTCCAATCTTTCCTCTGTTCTTTACAACAAGACGGAGGGAGGGATCCAGGTTCTGGCAGTCAATGTTCTGAGCGTACTCAATATTGTGGAGCGCGGGGAGAGCATCAACGCTGTAGCGGATCTGGCCGGAAAGAGCATTTATGCCACAGGCCAGGGGGCCACACCGGAAGCGGTGCTGCGCTATTTGTTAAAGGAAAACGGTGTGGATCCGGATGCAGATCTCGAGATCCACTGGTGCGCGGATACCACTGAGGCGCTCTCCTTCATAACCGAGGATGCCGAAGCGATCGCCATGCTTCCGCAGCCTTTTGTCACCGCCGCATGCGCTAAGGTCGAGGATCTGCGTGTAGCCCTGAACCTCGGTGAGGAGTGGGATAAGCTGGAGAATGGATGCAGCATCGTGACCGGTGTGCTCGCTGTCCGCACGGAATTTGCACAGGCTCATCCGGATGAGGTGGCTGTGTTCCTTGATGAATATGCGGCTTCTGAAGAGTACGTCACCGGGCAGCCGGAGGAGGCTGCAGCTCTGATCGAGAAATACGGGATCGTCCAGTCAGCCGCCATGGCGCAGAAGGCGCTTCCGGAGTGCGGGATCACTTTCCTGACGGGAGAGGAGTGCAAGGATGCGCTTGAGGGTTATCTGCAGATCCTGGCGGATACGGATCCCGCGATGGTAGGCGGGAAGCTGCCGGGAGAAAATTTTTATTATACTCGCGTGATCGGATAAATGGAAAATGTACTTGAGTTCCCGCGCGGTATTTGCAGAGGCTCTAAATACGTGGAAGCAAAGCATTCTACGTATTTAGAACCTCTGGTGTACTGACGGTAGATGAATGGGGTCAGGCCCTCCAAACATTCTGTGAACAACGTTCATGGTTTGTTCATGGGAACCCCATGAACAAACCA
>JAFWDX010000099.1 GCA_017515945.1 Blautia sp.
CGCACATTCGTGTGAGTCAAGGAACCTGTCCCCCTGACTCGCCGAACCCGGCCCCTGACTCGCCGAACTCGGCCTCCTGACTCGCCGAACCCGGCCTGCGGATACTTTACGATTATTGCCTTTACGATTATTTTACAATTTACATTGACATATATTTTAGATAAGCTTATAATTTGTATAATTTCCGACG
Source organism: Blautia sp. (assembly GCA_017515945.1). GTDB lineage: Bacteria > Bacillota > Clostridia > Lachnospirales > Lachnospiraceae > Blautia_A. The sequence continues at coordinate 191 of JAFWDX010000099.1, forward strand.
ACAGTGTGGGAAATGTTCGTGCACTTTCACAATTTTTTTTCAAGGAGGTATATGTCATCATGAAAAAGAGAGCTATCTCGACGATCCTTTCGGCAGCCCTGATCGGCGCTATGCTTGTCGGCGGCGTTCAGACTGTCGCAGCAGCAGAAGATCCTGCAGTGATCATCCGCCTGGGCAATTTCAACGCAGACGGTGAGCCCGGACAGGCGGCCTCCCTGAAATTTGCCGAGCTGGCAAATGAGTATTCAGGCGGCTCCATCACGGTTGAGGTTCACAACAATTCCGAGTTCGGTAATGCTCCCGAGATGGCCGAGCAGGTATCCATCGGTGCCATCGAGGCCTGCCTGATCTGCGAAGCGACGCTGGGCGAGTATGACAGCCGCTATCACCTCGTTGCCATGCCTTATCTGTATGATGACTATGAACATGCATATCGCGTGGTTGACGGTGAGTTCAAGGAGTGGGTTGCTGACGGCACACTGGAGTCCAAGGGCATTCACGATGTGGGCAGCTGGGAATACGGCTTCCGCAGCCTTACCAATTCCAAGGTCGCTGTAGAGCATCCGGATCAGGTCAAGGGCCTGCTCATCCGTACTCCCTCTGAGCAGCAGCTCATCTTCTGCATGGAGGCGCTGGGCGCCAACGTACAGCAGGTCGCATTCAGCGAGCTGATCCCCGCCCTTAAGCAGAAGACCGTCGACGGACAGGAAAACCCGATCTCCACGATCTACAACAACTCTCTTTGGGAGTGCGAGCAGAAGTATCTCACCCTGACAAAGCATGAATGGGAGTCCATGAACCTCTGCATTAACAACAAGTTCTGGGAAAGCCTGACCGACACACAGCGCGAAGCCATCGAAAAGGCTTCCGCGGAAGCATCCGCTTTCATGCGCCAGACCGTTCAGGATTCCGAGGCTGATTACCTTGAGAAGCTGGCCGCAGAGGGAATGGAGATCATCGAGGTCGACATCGATGAGTTCCGTGCAAACATGCAGTACGCATATGACAAGATGGTTTCCACCGGCGCCGTTACACAGGAGCAGGTTGACAAGATGATGGAGATCGTCGAGAACGCGCGTCAGTAAAACGCTGTCTGCTGCAGGCAGCGGCCTTTTATACTCGCGCGATCAAATAAATGGAAAATGTACTTGATATTCCGCGCGGTATATGCAGAGGCTGTAAATACGTGGAAGCAAAGCATTCCACGTATTAAGACCCTCTAGTATAACATGAAAATGACAGCATCTTTCGGATCCCCGGCTGTGGGCTATGGAGGATGCTGTTTTTGGGTAAGGGTAACATTTCAGGAGGATAAATCTTATGATTGCATTATATACGTGCATCATGCTGATCGGGCTGATGCTGCTTGGCGTACCTGTGTGTGCGGCCATGGGCGGAACCGCGGCGGCCATGTTTGCAGGACTCGGCTACCGCGAGGTCCTGGCAGTCATGGCACAGCGTATTTACAACGGCACCACCAGCTTCACCATGCTGGCCATTCCTTTTTTCATTCTTGCCGGCAATCTGATGAACACCGGTGGTATCACAGACCGGATCTTTAACTTCGCAAGAGCCTGTGTCGGCCACTGGCCGGGCGGCCTGGGTCAGGTCAATATCGTTTCTTCCGTTATTTTCTCCGGCATGTCCGGCGCTGCGGTTGCGGATGCGGCGGGCCTCGGCATGATCGAGATGAAAGCCATGGACGACGCGGGGTTCCCACATAAATTCAGCGCGGGCATCACGGCCGGTTCCTCGACCATCGGCCCCGTCATTCCGCCGTCCATTGCCTTTGTCGTTTATTCCAGCTGCGCCACGGAAGCGTCCGTCAGCAAGCTGTTCGCGGCCGGCTTTATTCCGGGTTTTATGATGGCCATAGCGATGTCCATATGGGTATACTATACCAGCATCAGGAAGAAATTCCCCGTTGAGCCAAAGATGCCATGGAAGGTGCGCTGGCAGTATTTCGTCAAAGCGATCCCCAGCCTGATGACCATCGTGATCATCGTCGGCGGGATCTGGGGCGGATGGTTCACCGCCACGGAAGCCTCCATCGTTGCTTGCTTCTATGCGCTGATCCTGAGCTGCTTCGTTTACCGTGAAGTAAAATTAAAAGACCTTTTCAGGATCGTCTATGACAGCATCGTGACCAGCTGCAAAACGCTGTTCATCATTGCAATCGCCAACTTCCTGGCCTACTTCATGACACATCAGCGTGTCCCGAATCAGGTCATCGACGGTATGCTTTCCATCACCGACAATTCCGTCCTGCTTCTGCTGATGATCATCCTTATTCTGATCATCCTGGGCATGTTCCTGGAAGGCACGGCCGTTATCCTGATCGTCGCCCCCATTTTCCTGCCGATCATCGCGCAGATGGGCATGAGCCAGCTGCAGTTCGGCGTGATCATGGTGCTCGCCTCCATGATCGGCCTGCTGACACCGCCTGTAGGCATGAGCCTGTATGCCGTATCCTCGGTAACCGATGTGCCGATGCTGGAACTGTCAAAAGAAGTTATCCCCTATGTGATCGGTATCCTGATCGTGCTGCTGCTGTGCGCGTTCATTACGCCGCTGTGCACCTGGCTGCCGTCGATTCTGGTTTAAGAGGAGGCTGCCATGCAATTTCTGAAAACGCTTGACAAAATCGTTGCCGCGATCCTCAAGGTCGTGGTGGTCTGCTGTGTGGCGATCATTGCCTTTATCCTGATGTTCCGCGTGATCATCCGCTTCACCCCCATCAACATTTCGCTGTCCTGGACAGATGAAGTGGTCGAGTGGAGCATGGCGTACATGATCTTCCTGACGAGTGCGCTGATCATGAGAGACGGCGCGCATTTCCGCATCGACCTGCTGCAGCAGAGATTTAAGGGTACATTATTTGTCCGCGTACTGGACTTCTGTATCTCGATCTTTAACGCCGCCTTTTTTGCGGTATTTGTCTATTATGCGTGGGACCTTTTTTCAAAGGCTCAGGCACCGACCATCATCCTGCGCGCACCGCGTCAGGTGCCCTATGCGAGTATCCTGATCGGCGGGGTGCTGATCTTTATCTACTGCATCCGTGATGTGGTAGTCGCGTTCGGAGAGCTTCGCTCCGGCGGGAAGTGAGCCGACGGGTGAAACGAGGAACCGTCCCTTTGGTTCAAGGAGTCAGGGGGACAGGTTCCTTGACTCATTTTTTACAGATTGCCTGGAGGGTCAGACCCCGTCATACTCTTGCACAAATGGATGAGTCAGGGGGACAGGTTCCTTGACTCATTCTTTACAGATTGTCCGGAGGGTCAGACCCTCGTCAGATGAGTCAGGAGCCCAGGTTCCTTGACTCATTCTCTCAGATTGTCTGGAGAGCCAGACTCCGTCATACTCGCGCACAAATGTACGAGCTAAGGGACCTGTCTCCCTGACTCATCATACTCGAGAGTCGGAATTATAATACCTCGTGCGGGATGAGTTAGGGAGCCAGGTTCCTCCTCATTCTTCACAGATTGCCTGGAGGGCCGGCCCCTGTAATACTCGCGCACAAATGTATGAGCCAAGGGACCTGTCTCCCTGACTCATCACACCCGAGAGCCGGAATTATAATACCTTGTGCGGTAATTCCTGCGTGTCATTAAAACTGAGGAGGTAAAATATGGATAATATAATGAACGTGCTTTGTACCAGGCGCACATTCCGGGCGTTTACCCAGGAACCGGTGCCGGAGGATGTCGTGACGGATATCCTGGAGGCCGGCCGCCTTGCGAACTGCGGTGTGAACAGGCAGAGCCTGCGCTTCGCCGTGGCCAGCAAGCCGGAAGACGTGGCAAAGCTCTGTGAACTGACCAAATGGGCGGCCGCCATCCCGGACGGCGCCGGGACACCGGCACCGGAACAGCGCCCCACCTTATACATCGTTGTCCTGCAGGATACCTCCGTACCGGGCCACAGTGACATCGATGTGGGTATCGCCGTGGCCAGCATGACTACGGCAGCCTGGGCGAAAGGTGTGGGAAGCTGCATCATCGGGACACTGCACCGCGAAAAGACGGCGCAGCTACTGGGGCTTCCGGAGAACCTGCAGGTGCACACCGGCATAGCATTCGGGTATCCGGCTCACAAGAGCACGGTGGTGCCGCTGGAAGACGGGCACAAGAACTACTGGCGCGATGAGAACGGTGATTATTTTGTACCGAAATATGCGCTGGAGGATATTGTGCGGTATCTGTGAAGGGATTGAGTCAGAGGGTCGGGTTCGATGAGTCAGGGGCCGGGTTCGATGAGTCAGGGGCCGGCCCTCTGACTCATTTTGTAGATCCACGTGTGATGAGCCTGGTGGGAAGCATAATATGCTTCCCGGAGATCGATTCCCCATCGATCATCCGGAGCAGCATGTCCGCGGCACTGCGGGCCATGGCCTGTGCATCCTGGTGAATGCTGGTGATGGAAGGATTATAGACATTGGCGAGGGGAGAATCATCGTATCCTGTGAGCTTCAGCATTTCAGGTACCCGGATTCCCATTTCAAGCAGGCCGAGAAATGCGCCTACGGCCAGCAGGTCATTTGTGCAGGCGAGTCCGTCGATGTGAGGATCCTGTGCTGCGAGTTCCCGGATTGCGGCCGTGGCCAGCGGAGCGGAAACGCGGTCCACGCTAAGTGCTTTCGCGTTGATTCCGCTCATGGCAAGTGTCTGGCAGCAACCTTCGAGACGCATCATATGGTTAAGGTCCACACCCTTTGCATAAAGAACGGCGATATTGCTGCATCCGGCATCCAACAGGGCAGAGGCCTGCAGACATCCGCCCTGCCTGTTGTCGGATTCTACCAGATGATCTTCAGCCTCGGTATATCCATCGGGCCGACGATCCAGATATACGACGGGAATGCTCCCGGCAGCTGTCTGCCGGTTTCCCGTCAGACACAGGATCCCGCTGACTCTCTGGGAGATCAGGGCGTCCATGTGCTGCTTTTCCAGTTCTCTGTCCTCGTTGGTATTGCAGATCAGAGTGGAATAGCCGAACCTGAACAGACAGGTTTCGATTTCGAGGATCAGTCGTGAAAAGTGTGTATTTGTAATATCCGGCACGAGAATGCCGATCACCATCGAATGATCCTGGCGCAGACTCTTGGCCACGGTATTCGGGTGATAGTTCAGGTCCTCCATCACTTTCCGGACTCTGGCTTCGGTTTCTGCGGAAAAGCGGCCGTTCTGATTGATGATCCGTGACACTGTGGCAACGGATACTCCGGAAAGAGCGGCTATTGTTTTGATATTGATTTTTTGTGGCATTCTTTAAAATCTCCTGATGTTTATGAGTCAAGGGGAGTCAAGGGGACAGGTCCCTTGACTCATTTATCCGTGCCGTTGTGAGTCAGGGGGACAGGTTCCTTGACTCATTTGTCCGTGCCGTTGTGATGAGTCAAGGGACCTGTCCCCGTGACTCATGTATAACTCTCAGTATACAG
>JAFWDX010000100.1 GCA_017515945.1 Blautia sp.
GACTCGCACGTTCGTGTGAGTCAAGGAACCTGTCCCCCTGACTCATCGCCCGCGTTCCTAGAGAGCCAGCGGAAAGGGCTCGGGCGTTTTTTCAGTGGTCACACCGGGGGATACATCCGGCTCTGCCTGCCTCAAAGCATTACCCAACCCGGCGTCCGACTATTCGAAAGCACTTCCGGTAATACCGTCTGTGACTTGGGCATAAAAAGAGAGAGGCCCGCAGGCCTCTCTCTTTTCAATAAATCCCCACTGCGAAGCGTCCTACCGCTTCATAGATCTCTTTAAATCTGTCAATATCCAGCCTCACCTGACCCTTTTCCGGATCCTGGAGGATCACCTCGTCTGTATCCAGATCATACCCCTGGAGCATGACGCAGTGTTCATTTCTGTACCACCAGAAGGTCTCGTCTCCATATTCCACGAAATCGGTCGACATCCTCGGTTCCTTGTAATCGACAGTCCACCAGACCAGTACCGGGTAGCCGGCAGCGATGCAGGCAAACAGGTCCTCAACTTCACAGCCGGTCAGATCATGGCCGGTGTATACAGAGTTCATGCTGCTGAGAAACAGATCCGCCGTGCGTACGATCCCTGGCGGATATATCCCCGCGCCGTCGTCCGTGTATGGATTTCCCACATAGCCGATGACAAAATTGCCCTGGCTGTAGATCAGATAATTCTCGGCGATCTCGGTTTTGTCAAGATCGAATCCCAGTGTATTCAAGGCAATGGTCAGCGCCACGCTCTCACAGCCGGTAGGCAGCTCCGGTCTCTGCAGGAGTTCTTCGGCATCGAGGCATGCACGGACAGGGAGATTGTCCAGCATGGACATAATGTCAAGATAATGCTCCATCACGATTTCGGTGACGTAACTGTTTTTCGGCAGCGGAGTGACTGTCGGAACTTTCCTGAACCACTCCTCATCATCATAATCGATCGTTTCCCCAAAACGGGCATCCTCCATGGCAGCCTCGTCAAAAACTTCCTCTCCGTCAGAAAAGGCGGGGGCGTCATCCTGTACTTCCTCTGCAGCATTCTGCTGAGACTGCCTGTACTCCTCGTCGTCAAACACGACGATATCCCAGTCCTGACCGGAATCCTCCAGTGCCTCATCCACGATGTCCCAGTCCGGATGGTCGTTTTCCGCCCTGGCCCGCGCGGTCTGCGCATTTCGTCCGGATACCTTCCGATCCGAGGCGGACACACCCCTTCCGTTGTGTACCGTTGCTGCCATCAGTATGACTGATCCTGCCAGGACAACCAGCAATTTCCATTTCCTGTTCATAAAAGTCTACGCCTCTGTTTTCGTTTCGGTCTCAGCCGTGTCCACATGCTCGACCGTCATGGCATTCGCCTCTTCCTGAGTGATCCTTTCAGAATTGCGCACCTTCTCCATCAGCGTTCTGGCCGCTTCCACCGTATCGTAGTCCGGAACCATGACATAAGCCTCCTGGCTCATGGAATAAGGCACCTGCGTGTCTCCGGTCCCGTCCACACTGTAAGTGATCACGTTCCAGTCGCCGCCCTGCCTCAGCTGCCTTTGCAGCGCGCGGGCGATCTCTTCATAGGAGATATTGGTACCGAAACACCCGTTAAGACTGGACAGCACAGAGGAATAATTGCGCAGCAGATCCGGTGAAAGAGCCTTGCGGACCACGGCACGGATCACGGCCATCTGGTTGCGCCCTCTCTGACGGTCACCGCTGGGGAAGGCATGCCGTTCTCTCGAAAAGGCCAGAGCCATCTCTCCGTCCATCTGATTGTCACCGACAACATAGTGATAACTGCCGGCATTAAAGTCATAATCCGAGTGGACCGTAATGCCGCCGAGCGCATCAATGATCTTGACAAAACCGCCGAAATTGACTCTGAAATAGTAATACATGTTCATGTCATATAACATGCTCAGGGTCTTCATGCATACATCAATGCCGTAGATCCCGGCATGCGTCAGCTTGTCCGGCACACCGTTCGAAATCGAAAGCGGTACAAAATAGTCTCGGGGCGTAGATACCAGCAGCATCTGGCGTGTGTCCATGTTGATGGTGGCAATGATATTCACATCGCTGCGGCTCAGGGGGATCATTTCGTCGTCCCTTGTATCGATGCCGCTGATAAAGATCGTATACACTGTCCCGTTCGAGGTCTGAGCCTGAGCGTTCTGAGCGCCTGATTCCTCCGTCAGTCCCCGGTCTATGGACATCTTTACATCAAGGGATCCGACTTCCTTGATCTGACTGAGGATGTCCGAGTATCCATCGATCTCCTGAATGACATCCAGGTATCCCTGATTCACCAGTACCGCGCCTGCATCCTCTCTCCTGAGAGCATCCATCAGATCGGTCAGTCCCTTATAGTCCGTTGTCTGAGGCTCTGCGCCGAGGGTCTTTGTCAGCTCTGTCAGCGCCTGATCCGTCACTTCCCGGTCGAGGGTTCCGAGCACCCCGATGGTGCGCCCGGCCACATCCTGCAGGGTAACGGCCGGGTCATCACTGCGCACATATACGCCCACACGGGTGACCTGGACGCTTTCTCCCGTGATCTTTCCCACCGTAAACATCGTATTTCCGACGAAAAAAATGCCCAGTGAAAGGATCGCGGCTAAAATGAATGCGATAAAAAGTCCGATTGAAAAACGTGCCTTATATCTCGTCCTGAAAAGAAGCACCTCTGTTACAGCCAGCAGTACAAGGAGCGCCAAAGCGCCTGCCGTCATAATGATCGACGGCACAAGAGCCAGTCTGTATAGCAGTACCATAAATACCACCGCAGCAATGAACAGTAAAGCCGTGATCACGGCGCCGGGGATCCAGTCTTTGCTTCTCCTTCGGATTCTGCTTTTACTCACCATAACTTCTCTCCTGTGTGGTTCATGTGTGGTTCATTCAGATCCGGCTCAGGTCCGTTGCGCGCAGCTGCCTGCGCACCGGAAGGATCGAGGCCGGCACCATGGAAAGCGCGTCTACCCCCATCCTCAGGAACTCGGCCGTCAGGGCTGTATCCGCCGCCAGTTCTCCGCAGATCGTCACCTTTTTACCCTGCTGGTGGGCGGCCCAGATCACCATCCGGATCATGCGCAGCACTGCAGGGTGATGGGAGTCATACCGGCTTCTCAGCGCCGGATTCTGTCTGTCCATGGCCAGTGTATACTGCGTCAGGTCGTTCGTTCCCAGACTCACAAAGCTCACCCTGGAAGCCAGCTCGGAGGCCATGATCACAGCCGCCGGTGTCTCGATCATGATGCCGGTGGGGATATCCAGATAGGGAATATTGTTCTTTGTCAGATCCTCTTTTACGATCCGGATCTGCTCCTCGATCTCATCGATCTCCTCCAGTGAAGTGATCATGGGATACATCAGCGCCAGGTTTCCATAGACACTGGCTCTGTAGATCGCCCTGAGCTGTGCGCGGAACATCTCTTCTCTCGCCAGGCTCAGGCGTATGCCCCGGTTGCCCATGATCGGATTGGACTCGGAATCAAGTCTCAGATAAGAAGCCTGCTTTTCCGCGCCAAGGTCGGCGGTCCGGATGTAGACCGGCTTCTCTCCCATCGTCTGCGCCACATGCCTGTATGCCTGAAACAGTTCATTCTCCCCGGGACAGCTGTCGCGGCCCAGATACTGGAACTCACTGCGCAGCAGGCCGATCCCCCCGGCGCCGTAGTATTCCACACTGCCCAGATCCTCAAGGCTCCCGATATTGGCATACAGTTCGATCTTTTTGCCGTCCAGGGTCCGGTCTTCCTTTTCCCTCAGGCGCAGCAGCAGATTTCTTTCTCTTTCGTCCTCTTCCTTGCGCAGGGTATACTCCTTGAGCTCCTCTTCGTCCGGAGAGAGGTAAACGACACCGCTGTAGCTGTCCACGATCGCGGTCACCCCGTCCCATTCCGGGCAGGGTGAGAGACCGAACATCGACGGGATCCCCCGTGTTTTGGTAATGATGGCGGTATGTGAGATCTCGGAGCCGGATCGGGTTATCACCGCCAGGATCTTGTCGTGATCCATTTCCATCAGATCCGGGAGATCCAGGGAATCCGCGGCAAGGATCACCGGTTCATCACCCAGATCGATCCTTTCATTGACACCGCCAAGGGACTCGATCAGGTAGTCCGAGACCTCCCTGACATCCCTGAGGCGCGCCCTGGCCACAGGATCCGTCAGGCCATGGAAGGTGACGTTCATATCCTGTCGGGTCAGGGCCACCGCGTAGGCGGCGCTGATCTTCTGCGTAACGATCAGGCTCTCGACAGCGGATGCAAAGCTCTCGCCGTCCAGCAGGGCCACCTGCCGCTGCAGACTCCTGCCCAGCTCAGGATTGCGGCTGCCCGCCGAGTTGCACAGGTGGCTCAGCTCGTCCCGTACCATCGTGCGGGCCCGGGCAAAGGCAAGGGTTTCCTTTTTTACGTTGCTCACCAGATACTGGCGCATCCGGTATTCGCCTCCCGAAAAATACCGGATCTTTCCGATTGCGATCCCCTCAAAAACGGGGGTTCCGTTGACTATCTGCATATAATTGTTCCAACTGTTCTGTCCGGCGGCTGTTATTCCGCCTTGATCTTGGTCCAGAGTTCCGCATATACCTGTTTGATCTTGGGATCCTGATACGCAAAGGTCTCATCCGCCGGGTTGGAGATGTCCGGCACGTAAGACGAGATCCCCTCGTAATCCTCCGCGGCCATCATATCAAACGCCGCTTTTACAGGAGAGCTGTAACCGACCTCCTGGGTGTTGGCCACGGCGTTGTCCTCACGGATCATGAAATCTATGAACTGATGGGCCAGGCCGACTTCGCTGCAGTCACGCGTGAGCACCATCGCGTCATACCAGACATTCGTTCCCTGGGACGGGGTCAGGTAATCCAGATCCGGATTTTCACTGATAATATAAGAAGCGTCCCCGGAATACACCACGGCCATAGCCTTGTTGCCGGAAACCATGTTGTCGATCACATCGTCTCCCGCATAGATCGGTTCCATGCTGCCGCGCTGCTCGACCAGCCAGTCATACGCCGCCCGGATCTCTTTCATGTCCGTCGTATTCATGGAATACCCCAGTGCCTTGAGGGCGACCATGAAGGAGTCCCTCTCTGAATCATACATGTACAGGTTTCCTTTGTACTTTTCGTTCTTCAGCAGATCCCAGCCCTGTTCCAGATCTTTCTCATCCACTACAGTCGTGTCGTACAGGATACCGACCGTTCCCCAGAAATAAGGACAGCTGTAACGGTTGCCCGGATCATAGGTCGGGTCAAGGACCTCCTCCATCAGTCCGTCCGCATGCGTGATCTGATCCCAGTCCAGAGGCTGCAGATATTCTTCCTTGATCAGTCTCTCGATCATATAATCAGAAGGAATGAGGATGTCATAAACTTCGCCGGAGGACAGCTTTGTATACATCATTTCATTGGACTCAAAGGTTTCATAGATGACGGTACAGCCGGTCTCTTCCTCAAATTTTTCAAGCAGGGACAGGTCGATGTATTCGCCGGCATTGTATACCTTGAGCGTGCGGCTGCCCTGATTCGCCACATTCCCCCACGCATACAGAAAGACCACCGTCACCACGCAGAGGATCGCAGTCAGAGTCCTGCGGACCGTTTTGTTTATTCCGACCCTCTTCCTGAGCCTGGGAATCACATTGGTTATGACAAGGATCACGACGATCACGACGATCACCAGTGTTGACAGGGCATTGATGGTCGGATTGATCCGCTTGGTCATGTTGTAGACGATGATCGAAATATTTTTGACACCGTTGCCGGATACAAAATAAGAGATCACAAAATCGTCAAAGGACATGGTAAAAGCCAGGAGCGCACCGGCAAAGATCCCGTCCTTGATCATCGGCACGATGACCTTGGTCAGAGCCTGGAAAGGCGTCGCGCCCAGGTCCATGGCCGCATTCGCCAGATTGGGGTCGAGCGAGCGCACCTTGGGATACACGCTGGTGATCACATAAGGCGTACAGAACGCGATGTGGGCCAGTAACATGGTAAAGTAACCTTTTTCCAGTCCCATGGATGAAAACAGGATCATCAGTCCGATGGCCATCACGATATCCGGATTGAGGATCGGGATATTGTTGATCTCCAGCAGCAGCTCGCGCAGGAATTTGCGGGAGCGGGTGAGGCCGATGGCTGTGACCGTTCCCAGCACCGTGGAGATGATCGTGGCCAGGATCGCGACCGTCACGGACACGTACACCGCCTTGCTGATCTCCGTATTGTGCAGGAGCTCCTGATACCAGCGCAGCGAAAACCCGCTGAACCGTGTCAGGGATTTTGATGAGTTAAAGGAAAAGATCATCGTCACCAGGATCGGCAGGTAAAAGAAAACCAGGCAGATCGCCACGTAAAATCTTGAAAAAAAGCTCTTTTTATTCTTTTTCATGGCCCCTCCTAATCGTCCTGCCTGTCAAGATAATCCAGCCGTCTCATAAGGCGCAGGAAAATCAGGATCAACATTGCCAGAATCAGAGAAATCGCGCTGCCGAAATTCCAGTCTCCCACCGAGATGAACTGGGATTCGATCAGGTTGCCGATCAGCATATACTGGCCGCCGCCGAGCAGCTTTGGAATGACAAAGGATGAAAGCGCCAGCAGAAAGACCATCATGACTCCGTTGAGCACGCCGGGCAGTGAGAGCGGCCAGATCACCTTCCAGAAGGTCTGGACCGGATCTGCGCCGAGATCATTTGCCGCTTCAATAAAGGATCTGTCCATTTTGGCCAGAGACGTATGGATCGGGATGATCATAAACGGCATAAAGTTGCAGACCAGGCCGATCATGACGGAAAAGTCCGTATACATCATCGTCAGCGGATTGATGCCCAGCATACTGAGCAGATTGTTGATGATCCCGTTGTCAGAGAGCAGGTTCATCCACGCATATGTCCGGAGGAGCATATTGATCCACATGGGGATCGTCACCAGCAGGATCAGAAAGCTCTGGATGGATTCCGACTGCTTTGAGATGATATAAGCCAGCGGATATCCCAGAACCAGACAGATCAGAGTAGCGGCGATGCCCAGCTGAAAGGATTTCAGGATCACGTGCAGGTAGGTAGCCTCCGCAAACCTGGTAAAGTTTTCGAGGGTAAAGGAAAGGGTCAGCACCTCATTTCCCGGTGTGGTAAATGCGTACAGGAAGGTCAGGATCAGTGGGATGACGATGATAACGACCGACCAGATCAGATAGGGCTTGATCAGATGACGAAAATGCTTCATCAGTAAGCTCCCATCGGATACATCACATGTATGTCTTCCGGTCCGAAGGTCAGACCGACCTGCCGTCCCACTTCGGCATAGTCTGTGGTCTGCACCTTGTATATGCGTTCAGCCGTCTCGACCAGGATCTCATAGTGAACGCCCTTGAAGGTAATGTTGCGCACAGTACCGCGGATCTTTGCGTCATCCGGCGGCACGATATCCAGGTCCTCTGGACGCAGCACGACCTCGATCTCCTCATTGTCCTCGAAGCCTTTGTCCACACATGTGAACTGGAACCCGTCAAACTCCACGAGGAAGTCTCTGATCATCGTTCCGGGAATGATGTTTGACTCTCCGATAAAGCCTGCAACAAAACGGTTCTCCGGCTCGTTATAAATATCCGTCGGTTTGCCGATCTGCTCGATCTCACCATTGTTCATGACCACAACGGTATCGGACATGGACAGAGCCTCCTCCTGATCATGGGTGACGTAGATGAACGTGATGCCC
>JAFWDX010000101.1 GCA_017515945.1 Blautia sp.
GGAGCCTGCACCTCCCAAGGGACGCCTTCGGTGTGGCCTCGTAACTGTGAAGGAGCTTGTGACTGAACAGTTACCTCTGCCAGATTGGGCAGGATTTTCGCTCGAGTGCGACACTCAAAAAATGCACGCATAGCAGGCCAGTTACCCAATTAATAACAGAGGACTGCTTAGGGTGCCTCCTGCCGTATACATAATTACAGTCCCAGCCTGTCTTCCATCTCTTCTATATCCGGGACTGAGCGCCTCACGCCGGAAGCTTCCGTGCACAGCCTGTACAGAAAACGAAAGACCTCAAGACCGTCCACGGCCTGTGCCCGTGCGTGATCCAGACAGATCCGTTCCGGATGCCACTGCACACTGTATATCGGCAGCGCTGAATGGTGCATGGATTCCGCTACTTTGTCATCCGGGCACCAACCGTCAACCGTAAGCCCCTCACCGACCTTATCAACCGCCTGGTGGTGAAAACTGTTGTGAACAAACATCTCACCGTATAACCCATACAGCCAGGAAGCTTTCTCCACACAGCATTTGTGAAGCAGATCCTTCCCCCGGATGCCCGAGCAATGCCGCCCGCAGTCTTCTCCGAGATCCTGCACCAGTGTTCCGCCAAAATATGCATTGATCAGCTGATGCCCCCGGCATACACCCAGCACCGGTTTCCCTGCCTTCACAAAAGCGTCCAGGACACAGAACTGCAGTTCATCCAACGCGTCATTGATTCCCCTGCTGGCAGTGTTCGCCTGACCATACCGGCACGGGTTCAGGTCACAGCCGCCCGGCAGCAGGAGCCCGTCATAATTCTCCACATGAAAATCCGCATAATCCAGATATTCCTGTTGAAATCTCTCCTCCAGCTGCGTTTTTTTCACGGAAATCAGCACAGGTGCCATTCCGGCTTCGAATAATGCGTGTGTGTAGTTGGTAACATCCTGCCCAATTTCCGGCAGGGCGATCCGTGGTTTTTCCATCTGCTCCGCCTGCTTTCCTTTTTTCTACCCGGAAATTATACTCATAAAGGCAGGGAAAATCAAGAGTCAGGGGGACAGGTCCACTGACTCACTCCCGGATTTTTCAGCCGGCCTGCAATGAGTCAGGGGGACAGGTTCCTTGACTCATAAAATGAGTCAAGGGACCTGTCCCCCTGACTCATTATCTCAATGGTCACGTATGGAATTCAGGAAATCCTGCGCACGTTGTGTCCGCGGATGCGAGAAAAACTCATCCGGTGTATTTTCCTCCAGGATCTGCCCCCCGTCCATAAAGATCACGCGGTTGGCCACGCGCCTGGCGAAATTCATTTCATGGGTGACCACGACCATGGTCATGCCTTCCGCGGCCAGCTCCGTCATGACCGCGAGGACTTCGCCGATCATTTCAGGATCCAGGGCGCTGGTCGGTTCGTCAAAGAGAATAGCCTTTGGGTGCATGGCCAGGGAGCGCGCGATGGCCACGCGCTGCTGCTGGCCGCCTGAAAGCTGAGCCGCCACTTTATGCGCCTGAGAATCGACGCCGACACGGCGGAGCAGCTCCATGGCTTCCATGCGGGCTTGCTTTTTGGGCACACCGAGGACAACAGTCTGGCCTATGGTGACATTGTCGAGGATATTTTTGTGGGCAAAGAGGTTGAAGGACTGGAATACCATTCCCACCTGAGCGCGGAGCTTTGCCAGTTCTTTGCCTTCTGCCGGGATCCGGACGCCATCGATCAGGATCTCACCTGAATCGATGGTCTCCAGCCGGTTGATCGTGCGGCACAGGGTGGATTTGCCTGAGCCGGAGGGACCTATGATGACGACGACCTCTCCTTTGTGCACGGAAAGATTGATATCCTGCAGAACATGGAGGTCGCCGAAATGTTTGTCTACATGTTTCAGTTCTATGACCGGAACAGAACCGGCGGTGGACGAAGCTGTGTTACTGTTCATATTTAACTCCTGTGCTATAGATATATGGGACTCCATATCCTAGTGATCCGTCTCAATCAGATTTAAACTTAAAATGCCAGATTGGCTTCAGATGACCCCTGCCCTTTTCACCGCATGGCAAGCTTCCCGTGGCGGGCGGCAAAGTCCGAAGCCCGGTTCAGCAGATAGTTGATCAGAATGTATATGACAGCCACCACCAGATACACCGACAACAGCGCGTCATGGTTGGAGATCAGCACTTTTGCGTTCTGCATCAGGTCGGGGAAGGTTACGACATAGGCAAAGGTCGTGTCCTTGACCACGATGACCATCTCAGCGATCAGGGCCGGGATCACATAGCGGATCGCCTGAGGGAAAACAATCTTAAGAAAAACGCTGCGGCCGGACATTCCCAGGGACATGGCAGCTTCCCGCTGGCCGCGCGGAACCGCGTTCACACCGGAGCGCAGAACCTCCGCCACCACGCCGCAGGCCGAAATAGCCACCGGCAGGGTGATCTTCCAGAAAGCCGGCAGGACGACGCCCAGCTGCGGCGCGATCAGAAAAAAGAAATACACGAACAAAAGAGTCGGCACGCCTCTGGTAAATTCGATCAGCGCCGTGGTGATTCCCCGCAGAATGCGGCTGCCGCTTATCCGCCCGAGCATCAGGAGAAAGGCGATGGCAAAGGAAACCGCTCCAGCCGCAACAGCCGCCCTGAGGGTTCCCGCCAGGCCCTGTCCAAGGTATCGCCAGGTAGTATATCTCGTAAAGATCGACCAGTACCGCGCATCCAGCTGACCGGTCACGTAAAACTGTCGGATAACAAAGACCGCGAGCACGGCAAGGGCGGCCAGGGAAATGACCGTCCCGACGAGGGTCCGCCTGCGCGTGACGGGACCTGGCGGCTCATAGAGTGCGTCCCGGACACTCATTCTTTTATTATTCATCTGAGGATCCTCACTTTCCGGTCAATAAAAGCGCCGATCTGGCCGATCACCACAGCCGTCGCACAGTACAGCAGCGCGGAGATCAGGAAAGCTGTGACACCGCCGACCGCATGGGTGTTGATGTAGGCCACAAGTCCTGTCAGGTCCATGGGATTGAGGGGGACCTGGGAAGCCAGGGCTGTCGTCAGCATGGTGGACACCAGCAGGTTGGTCATCGGCAGTACGCTCGAACGCAGCGCCTGAGGGATCACCAGCACCCGGATCATCTTTGAAAAAGTCATTCCCAGGGATCGGGCCGCTTCGATCTGTCCGATGTCGATGGTGTTGATCCCGGTCATCAGATATTCTGAGCAGAACGCCGCCGGGATCAGGGTCGCCGCGATGAGCACACAGGTAAAATATGACCAGATGATCCGGAGATATGGAAGGGCATAGACCAGAATGATCAGCAGTGATGCACCCGGAATATTCCGGAAGATCTGTACATAGAAGTCTCCGGCCAGGCGGAGGGGACGGATGGAGCTGACACGCATCACCGTGATCACGATGCCGATCAGGAATGCGAAGGTGAATGCCAGAAAGGTCAGCTTCCAGGTTGTGAACAATGCCTGGATATATTTGTCGCCGAACTGGGCCCACAGGGCCTGAATACTCATAGGCTGTTACTCCTCCTTTTCGAGTATAAAATGGGGTCTGGCCCTCCAAACATTCTGTGAACAGCGTTCATGGGTGAGTCACGGGGACAGGTTCCTTGACTCACACGCATGTGCGAGTCAAGGAACCTGTCCCC
>JAFWDX010000102.1 GCA_017515945.1 Blautia sp.
CCATTTTCAATGGAGCAGTTCACTAATCCATGGTTTTCTTTATCAGTTTTGCGTATTCTTCAACACCTAGAATAACCATCTCCTGCTTACCCTTGTTCTTTAAAAATACCGGTTCTCCAAGCTTTGTGAATTGCCAGATGTCCATGGAGTATTTTTCAAAATCGTTTATCTCAATCTGCACGCCATTTTTCAATATACCGCATAAACATCTTTGGGGCATTTGACGCTGTTTTTGACAAGAAAAATCCATATGGACATTGGTATTCCCTGATGAAGGACACGGTCTTACTGTGCGGATGGATGCCGCTCCAGCAATCCGGTATAATAACAGGCTTATCGTTCTCCATACAGTCAATCAAAGCAGATGTAGAGTAAATCTCGACTTCTTCTATGGCGATCCCGGCTTTCATAAGGTCGTCGCACATCCTGTAACAGGCATCGGAAATCCCATGTCTGATTGTTAGAACGGTACGTCCTTTGAGGTCAACGTCCGTGATGATACTGTGCTTTGAGAGAGATGAATTGTCCGGGACAAGCAGAGCGAGCTTTACTTGTGATACCTGATGAAACGTAAAGCCACTCTGCCATGCATAAGCAGGTCGCGGAAGATCACGGATTTACAGCAATCGCTTACTTTGATTTGATGGACGAGGAAGGAGAAGTGGAGTGGCCCATGACCGGCGGGACGAGACTTGATAAAGTGATCGTCGGCAGTCATGCGGAGAACTATTCTGATTGGGTGATACTATCCCATTTCAAAGGTCATGCCATGGCCGGCTTTGGTGGCGCGATCAAGAATGTGGGCATCGGCATTTCCTCAGCGAGTGGAAAGGTGTATGTTCACAGCGCCGGCACCAGGACCAGCGGCAGCATTATGCACAACGACCAGGATGCCTGGCTGGAAGCTCTTGCTGAGATGGTAACGGGTTTCCGTGACCATGTGGGTGCGGAGCATATCATCTATATCAATGTGATGAACCGGCTCTCCGTGGACTGTGACTGTGACGGACATCCTGCCGAGCCGGATATCCATGACATCGGCATCCTTGCCAGTTTCGATCCCGTTGCATTGGATCAGGCCTGTGTAGATTTAATCTATCAGGCAGAAGGAAATAAATCCCTGGTCAAACGTATGGAAGCAAGGCATGGAATCCATACACTGGAGCATGCGGAAGAGATCGGCCTCGGCAGCCGGACTTACGAACTGGTAAATATCGATGACTGAGCTGCTTACAGTCCTGAGAAGAGAATTCATTTATATCTGGTATTATTTCGAGATCCAGTTCCAGCAGATCTTCTGGTACTGGATTCTCGGTATGCTGATCGGGTCTTTCATTTCCGTTTTCGCAAAAGATAAGATTCATGGTGTCTTTGCCGGCATGAAGAACAGGAAGTGGGGCCTGTTTGGTATTCTCCCCGCCTGCGTGTTGGGAATAGCCTCACCTCTCTGCATGTACGGAACGATTCCGATCGCAGCCTCATTCCGAAAGCAGGGCATGCGCGAGGACTGGCTGGCTGCTTTTATGATGGCATCCATACTGCTGAACCCTCAGCTGATCATTTACAGCGCTGCACTGGGTACGACAGCGCTGGCAGTGCGGATCATCACATGTTTCTTATGCGGCTGCACAGCGGGACTGCTGGTTTTTACCTTTTATAGGGAAAAAATTTTTTCGATTAGCGAATACTCTGAAAAAAATTTTTTAGCAAAATCGACGTATAATCGACATAATAAGGTGTGTTCTCTTATTTATAAAAAATAAGAGAACACCTTTTTTTTGAACATAATTCGCTTGATGATTTGTAACGAATAACGGAGGATGAGGCGTCCTTTTTAATAAACCCTAACATTTTGTTAGGGTAAATAGCAGGAACTGCCCTAAATTTTTTACAAGTGTCATTGGTGACCAGACCCTTATAATATAAATAGTTTGATAATGAAGCGACCATTAGATCGCTGCCTCAGAAACTCACATCAAC
>JAFWDX010000103.1 GCA_017515945.1 Blautia sp.
GAACCTGGCCCTCTGACTCTTCAAGGAACCTGGCCCTCTGACTCATTTATTTTGCGTAATCGACCGCGCGGCTTTCGCGGATCACATTCACCTTGATCTGGCCCGGATACTCAAGCTCATCCTCGATGCGCTTCGCGATGTCTCTGGCCAGCAGGACCATATCCGCGTCGGAAATATGATCAGGCAATACCATCACGCGCACCTCACGGCCCGCCTGGATGGCAAAGGATTTTTCAACGCCTTTAAAGCTGTTGGTGATATCCTCGAGCTGTTTGAGGCGGTTGGTGTATGTCTCGAGCGTCTCTCTCCTGGCGCCGGGGCGGGCGGCGGAAATGGCATCCGCGGCCTGTACGATACATGCGACCAGGCTCTCAGGCTCCACATCGCCATGATGGGCGGCGACTGCATTGATCACGACCTGGGACTCTTTATACTTCCGGCAGAGATCCACACCGATCTGGATATGGGATCCCTCCACTTCATGGTCGATGGATTTGCCGATGTCATGAAGCAGGCCGGCTCTCTTGGCCATACGCACATCCACGCCGATCTCACCGGCGAGCAGGCCACACAGCTGGGCTACCTCTATGGAATGCTTCAACGCGTTCTGTCCGTAACTGGTACGGAATTTCATCCTGCCAAGGAGCTTGATGAGTTCCGGATGGACGCCGTGAACACCGACATCCATCGCGGCGTTTTCACCGTCCTCACGGATCTGCGCCTCGACCTCGCGCTGGGCTTTTTCCACGGTCTCCTCGATGCGGGCAGGATGGATCCTGCCGTCTACGATCAGCTTTTCCAGGGCGACCCGGGCGACCTCACGGCGGATCGGGTCAAAGGATGAAAGAACAACCGCCTCAGGCGTATCGTCGATGATCAGATCCACACCTGTCATGGTCTCGAGTGTACGGATGTTTCTCCCCTCACGGCCGATGATCCTGCCCTTCATTTCATCGCTGGGCAGCTGCACCACCGAAATGGTCGTCTCGGAAACATGATCCACGGCACATTTCTGAATGGCATTGACGACATATTCTTTGGCTTTCTTATCGGCGTCATCCTTGGCTTTTGCCTCGAGCTCTTTATAGAGCTTTGCCACGTCGACCTTGACGTCCTCCTCTACGGATTTGAACAGTTCCTGTCTGGCCTGTTCGCGGGTCAGGCCGGAGACTCTCTCCAGTTCCTGTACACCTTTCACCTCGAGTTCTTCCACGAGTTTTTCTTTTTTCTGCAGTTCGGTAACTTTCGCCGTGTATTCCTGCTCACGCTTTTCCACTGCATCGGCTTTTTTGTCTACGGCCTCCTCTTTGGAGAGGACACGTTTTTCATACTTCTGCAGCTCGTTTCGGCGTTCCTTGGTTTCTCTCTCAAGTTCATTCTTGGTCCGGAGAGATTCCTCCTTTACTTCCAATAAAGCTTCTCTTTTTTTCGCTTCAGCCGTCTTGATGGCTTCATCTATAATTGATCTGGCTTTGTCCTCTGCCGTGCCAACCACTTCGGCGTCTTTTTTTGCCTTGGCATCAACGGCAACCTTGTAAGTAACCGGAACTGAAATAAGCAGAGCGATGATCACGGCGACAAGTACAGCAATAATCGTTGAACCTGCCACTGGAGCACCTCCTTATTTAGTCCGCAGCTGTCCGATCCTGACGGTGTCCTTTGGCACACCTGCTGAACAGTTGCTTTGTATATAAATGTGGTTAATGTGCAACGTATTTATTTTAGCCTTTCAAAAAGATGGTGTCAAGCCATTTTTGTGTCATAAACATGGGGTGGGATGGCCTTACAGCAGTTAAGTGGGGACCTGTCCCCGGAACAAAGCGTGAACGAAAAATGAACAAAGTATGCACCCCGTCAGGGTTCATACTTTGTTCATTTCTCGTTCACGCTTTGTTCCTGAGGCCTGTCCTCATCATCACTTGAGGCCGTCCCCATTATCACGCGAAGCTGTCCCCATCTCACTCAGGGCTATCCCTGTACTCAGGGCCGTCCTCCTTCCGGCGGAACTCACTCCATTTCATCGAAATCATCAACTGCCCGGCGGATCTGTTCATAGGAAAATCCGCGTCTGGCCAGGTACGCATAGAGGCGGCGCATGGCAGCGGGGTCGTCAGAAGGAACCGGAGCCGATGAGAGCTTTTTGCGGATCAGAGAATGGATCAGGTCCTGTTCATCATATGCTTCATCAGCCGTCTCCGTCTCCCATGCTTCCTCCGCCATCGCGTGGGGGATCCCGCGGCGGGCAAGCTCCTGCATGACTTGCGTCCGGCTTTTTGAAGACAGGGAACGGCGGATGTAGTTCGCGGCATATCGCTCATCATTCAGGTAACCGAAGGATGCCACATAGGCAATGGCCGCGTCTACAGCCTCCGGCGTAAAGTCCGCCTGTGCCAGCTTTTCACGCAGCTCCTTTTCCGTACGGTCCATCCGTTCAAGCAGCCGGAGCGCTTTTTTCTGCGCCTCCCGGATCCCGCGCGCTTTCTCTTCTGACGTTCCATGCAGCTCTTCTGCCACATCTTCCTCATTCAGCATCATTCGTAACCGTTCAGCAGAATCCTCCTTCCCGGTCATCATTATTATTCTCCTCTCCAACGGACGTCTTTTTGTAACTGTTCATTCAGCGCCTCACATCTGATGTGACACCGCAGGCGCACTTTTTATTCTTCTTCCTCTTCGACCGCCATGTCTTCGTCAAGGACTTCCTCCTCCACGGCAGGTGCCGGCTCGGCTTTACGGCGTCCCCTGCCTGAGGCCGGTTTCGCTTCGGCAGGTGCTTCCGGTGCCTTTGCTTCCTCCGCGGTCGAATCTATGTGATAGTATTCCCGGACTTTACGTTCGATCTCCTCCATCAGCTGAGGATTTTCTTTTATATAGGCTTTCGTGTTTTCCCGGCCCTGTCCGATGCGGTTGCCTTCATAGGAATACCAGGCGCCGCTTTTGGCGATGACGCCGCAGTCCGCGGCCATGTCCAGGATCTCGCCCTCGCGGGAGATACCGGTACCGAACATGATGTCAAATTCCGCGGTCTTGAAGGGCGGAGCCACCTTGTTTTTAACGACCTTTATCTTTGTATGGTTGCCCACCATTTCCCCGCTGGCTTTGAGGGTTTCTACCCGTCTCACATCCAGACGGACGGAGGCGTAGAATTTCAGTGCGCGTCCGCCGGTCGTGGTCTCGGGATTGCCGAACATGACTCCGACCTTTTCACGCAGCTGGTTGATGAAGACGACGATGCAGTTTGTCTTGTTTATCACACCGGTCAGCTTGCGCAGAGCCTGGGACATGAGGCGTGCCTGCAGGCCGACATGGGAATCTCCCATGTCCCCTTCGATCTCCGCCTTGGGCACCAGCGCGGCCACCGAGTCCACGATAATGATGTCCACCGCTCCGGAACGCACCATGGTCTCGGCGATCTCCAGCGCCTGCTCGCCGTTGTCCGGCTGGGAAATATACAGGTTGTCGATGTCCACGCCGATATTCCGAGCGTAAACGGGATCCAGCGCATGCTCCGCATCGATGAATCCGGCTATCCCGCCGCGCTTTTGCACCTCTGCCACCATATGCAACGCCACCGTGGTCTTACCGCTCGACTCAGGACCATATACCTCAATGACCCTGCCCTTGGGGATCCCGCCCACACCCAGAGCCAGATCCAGGCTCAGAGAACCGGTCGGTACGGTCTCCACCTGCATATGGGAAGCCTGGTCGCCCAGCTTCATGATCGAACCTTTTCCGAAGTCCTTTTCGATTTTGGCAAGCGCCGCATCCAGTGCTTTTAATCTGTCTTCATTTGCCATAAAAAGCGTCCTTTCAAAATTCGTAACTGTTCAGTCACAAGCTCCTTCACAGTTACGAGGCC
>JAFWDX010000104.1 GCA_017515945.1 Blautia sp.
AGGATGAGTCAAGGAACCTGTCCCCCTGACTCATCACAACTGAATCAACAGGTGATTCACATTCACGCTCCTCATATACGTAAACTCCTTCGACACCCCCGCCGCGAGCCTGATCCCGATATAATCCTCCTCATTCCCCGTATCATGGATCTTCATCCACTCCTCCGGATCGAACGGCGTACAGTCGTCCCGGATACTGAGCGTCAATTCGTCTTCCCGTTTCACCAGCCTTATGTCAATATGATGAGGCCTCCCGTCCGCAAATCCATGCTGGATAATATTTTTCCCCATCTCCTCTATACAGAGCGAGGCAAAATACCCCGTCCGCGGCCGGATCCTTCTGTGCACGCAGAAATCCGTAGCCTTCTCCGCGCATCGCATAACCTCATCCAGGCTTCTCGCGGACATGACGAGCCGGTCTTCTTCAGGCACGTCAAAGTCTGCGGGGAGAAAGAGAAAGTCGTCAAGCCTGCGCGGCAGATGCCCCTGATAAAATGCCGCCATCACCAAGAGCATCCCTATCACGAGGATCTTTCCTACAGGGAAAGCCGCCCAGATGCCTGTCACGCCGAACAGTTCCTTCAATACCAACGCGCTGGCCACCACAGCGACCAGGGCATTCATCACACAGACCAGATGGGCGCGTCCGAGGTTCCCTGTCCCCTGCAGATAATTGATAAAGATCAGCCCTACCGTATGCAGAGGAAGAAACAGTGCAAAGAACCGGATCGCCTCTGCGGCCATCGGGAACGCGGCGGAATCACCTGCCAGATATATCCCGGCCAGAAACGGAGAACAGATCCACAGCACCAGCGCTCCAATGCAGGCCGTGCCGCATCCCAGCAAAAGTGCCGTGCGCAGCAGACCTTTAAGCGCGTCACGGTCACGTTCTCCTTTAAAGATTCCCGTGAGGAGGAGCGTGGTCAGACCGGTTCCTGAGGCGATCGCGCCGAACAGATAATTCATGTTGTTCTGCACGGAAAACGCGGCGACCGCCATGCTCCCGGCCATGGTCAGCAGCATACGGTTCAGCACGACCATGCGCAGCGTATCACAGACACGCTGGATGGCAGTGGGAAGTCCTGTGGCGACAAGCTTCCCCAGAATGCTCCATGCTGCCGGCACGCCATACAGGTGAAAGCTCACGCTTTTTCGGAAATGCAGCACCAGTACGATCAGCCCCGCATAATAGCTTGCCGAGGTAACGGCCCCCATTCCCAGCAGCCCGCCATGCAAAACAGACACATTCAGCAGATCACCGAGGGCGTTTGACAGGCCCATAACGATCACGGAGCGGAAAACGCAAGCCTTGTCCCCATCCAGCTGTACGACAGGCTGCAGGCAGCTCACCAGAAAAAATCCCGGAAATCCGACAGACAGCCCGATCAGATACCCGCGCACCCCCGGAAGATACTCTGCCGCGCTTTTACCCGCGCCCAACAGCATGGCCAGCGGAGTGGAAAAAACGATGATGCCGACTGTGATGGCAGCAGCGGTCAATAAGCATATCCGCAGGCAGAGCTGCAGCACGCCGTTCGCCTCTTTGATCCTGCCGCCGCCCACAGCAGCCGCGCACAGGGCCTGCCCTCCGGACGAAAACACGCTGGAAACCGCGGACACGACCGTGAACGCCGGTCCGGCGATTCCATAGGCCGTCATTGCAGCTTCCCCCAGACATTTCCCGATCACGATACCGTCCACGATCACCCCCAGCATGGCTGTGAGCATGGAAAATATCATGGTGGAAAGGGAGGAGAGAAACATTTTTCTTATTATTTTTTCATTCGGGTTTCTCATTTTTTACGCCTTGTTCCTCACATCTCAAGGTTACCGACAACAGGCAGCAGCTTCTCCAGCTGCTCTATGGCGTATGATATATTTGTTTCCCGCACCTCAGGCACCCCGAAATGCATCACATGCACCAGGTACAGAAAACGGATAAAAGCCACCAGACGGATTCTTTCTTCTGCCGCGTGGATCCGCTCAGGATCCTCTGTGTTCAGATAACGCCGGAGGATCTCGTCATAAATCTGCTCCAGAATACCGGCATCACAGCCAAAGAACCTGACCGCATTCTCCGGATCATTGATATTAAAGGCTCTGTATCCGATGAACAGACCGGCCAGGTCAAAGATCCGGTTACCCGTGCTCAGGGTCTCCAGGTCGATCAGCATGAGATCTCCGCCTCCATACAGCACATTCAGCATGTGAATATCCCCATGCACCAGATGCAGATCCTCCCTCATGCTCCTGATGCGCTCCCGCAGCGCAGCCGCGGTCTCCGGCCGGAGGATCGGCGACACTTCATCCAGATAGTTTTCGTAGATATCCCGGTTGTCCGGGAGCTCTCCCCTGCCCATGACCGTATCATGAACCTTCTGGATCAGCGATATATAATTCTCCATGATCAGGTTGCGCCTGTCGGCATACATCATATACGCCTTATGGCAGTTCTGCGGCTCCACCAGTTCGAACACCGAGCCCAGCCGCTCTCCGACCTGCATGATCCCGAACGGCTCCGGTGTCGGGATCCCCTTTTCAAAAGCCAGACGCGAAAGCCGCTGCTCACGCGTGATCACAGGCAGGCTGTTTTCGATCTCATACACCTTGACAGCCTTCCCCTCATCCAGCTGATACACCTTTCCCGTCGCGCCATGTCCGATCTCCAGTCTCAGACAATGACCGTTCCTCATCTGTCCATCCCTGACAGCCTTCCCCTCGTCCAGCTGATACACCTTTCCCGTCGCGCCATGTCCGATCTCCAGTCCCAGACAATGGCCGTTCATCATCTGCCCATCCCTGACAGCCTTCCCCTCATCCATCTGGTATACCTTTCCCGTCGCATCATGCCCGATCTCTGGTTCCAGAAGGGGTCCGTCCTCCCTGACAGCCTGTAAACAGCCGTTGTAACTGTTCAGTCACAAGTTCCTTCACAGTTACGAGGCCACACCGAAGGCGTCCCTTGGGAGGCGCAGGCTCCTTCCGTCGCATTGGAAGTGCGTCTGGCCCTGGCTGTTGAACTTTTGCTCCACGCACCTGCCAAGGCACGCCTGCGGTGTCGCAGTAAATGCGAGGTGCTGACTGAACAGTTACCAACCGTACATCATCTGTCTGCGAGAGCCGACCCCGTTTTCAAAAAAACTCACGTTCCATCAGATTCTCCAGCAGTTCCGCAAAGAGGGTATTAGCCCAGGCGAACCAGGGACGTGTATATACCTCCGGATCATCCGGATCAAAAGACTCATGCATATAATTCGTCCCGGCATGCGTCTCGCTGAGCATCTTCAGGATCCCCAGGATCTCCTCCCTGTCCGTCGAGGTCAGCGCCTGCATGGTCAGGCCGATCGGCCACACATAGCCGGCAGGCGTATGGGGGCTGCCCATGCCCTTAGCCAGTTTTCCTTCATAATAATACGGGTTTTCCCTGGAAAGGACATAGCTGCGTGTTCTCTGATACAACGGATCATCCGCCTCTGCATAACCGAGGTAAGGAATGCCCAGCAGGCTCGGCGAATTGCCGTCGTCCATCAGATTTACGTTGCCCAGACCGTCCACCTCATAGGCATAGATCTCTCCGAAAACAGGATGCTTTACGATCCCATATTTTCTGATCCCCTCCTCGATCTCCTCCGCCAGGCTCCTCGCATCTGAGGCCGTCCCCGCATCGCCATATACCGCCTCCGCGATCTCCGCTCCCTTGCGCAAGGCGCATACAGCCATGATCTGCGAAGGGATCAGGTACCCGTACATACACCGGTCGTCCGAGGGACGAAAACCGGACCAGGTCATCCCCGTGAGCGCCACCGGCGTCCCGCGTCCCTCACAGGGCAGCGTATCCGACTCAGGGCAGTCATGCCGCTGGAACGAATATTCCGAACGGCTGTGATCCTGCTCCAGCCTGAACACACAGATAACAGTCTTCAGCATATCGAGCCACTGCGCGGAAAAGAAACCTGTCCTGTCCGTGGCCTTCCAGTACGCATACGCCAGCCAGACCGGCGCGCACAGAGAATCCACCTCATATTTTCTCTCCCAGATCAGCGGTCCCCGCTTTGTCTCATCCTTCCAGCCCCGGTCCGGATCCGTATCATCCGGATTGAACGCATTGGCGTACGGATCAGCCAGAACCTGTTCCGCCTGTTTACGGATCACGCCCTCCAGGATCTCCTGAAGCTCCTCATCCTCTCTTGCAAATCGGGTGTACAGCTCCACCTGTGCCGTGGAATCCCTCAGCCACATAGCCGGAATATCCCCCGTCACCACAAACCAGCTCCCATCCTCCAGCTGCCTGACGGTCGTCTCGATCGTGTTCAGGAAGCACTGCTTCACCAACGGTGCCAGCGGCGGATAATGAACGGAATAATATGCCTCAAGTTTCTCTGCCTGTTTTGTCAATGCTGCGGGTATTTTCATAGTCATATCTCCTGTATATAAACCGAATGAGTCACAGGGACAGGTTCCTTGACTCACTGGTGAGTCAAGGAACCTGTTAATATCAGTGGGCCATCTCAATCATATTTAGTAACTGTTCAGTCACAAGCTCCTTCACAGTTACGAGGCCAGGCGCACTTCTAATGCGACGAAAGGAGCCCGCG
>JAFWDX010000105.1 GCA_017515945.1 Blautia sp.
GCAGGCTCCTTTCGTCGCATTAGAAGTGCGCCCGGCCTTGACTGTTCGACTTTTTTCTCACGCACCTCGCAGTAAATGCGAGGTGCTGACTGAACAGTTACAAACGCTCTTGTATATGCGCAGACCCGCTGAATACGTGGGGGCATCCATATTATGGCAAGAGACTCTGAATGCGTAAAGCTATCCATATTCTGAGGGTCTGGCATGGCAAGAGACTCTGAATACATAAAACTGTCCATATCCAGAGGGCCTGGCATGGCAAGAGACTCTGAATACATAAAACTGTCAATTTCCAAAGGATCTGGCATGGCAAGAGACTCTGAATACGTAAAACTGTTCAAACAGAGGATCTGCCGTGTCAGACCTCGCCGAAATGCAGATTGAGGATCATCACCTCGCTGTCTGTTCCCACCCGCATAGGCGGTCCATAGTAGCCGATCCCCGAGGTGACCACTGTATCAAGGCCACCGAGCACCTTGTAGCCATACGCATTTTCGTTAAAGAACGGAACGATCAGATTGCCTGGGAAAATCTGTCCGGCATGGGTATGCCCGCAAACGGCCAGATCGGCTCCGCTTTTCTTCAGCGCTTCGAATTCCACCGGCTCGTGCTGCAGCACGACTACGGGCTTTGACGTGTCCACGCCGGAGAGCACCTCCTGCGGGCTCATCCGCAGCGCAGTCCCGTCACCGGCCTTTTCCCCGTCTACCCGGCCCACCAGCTGTACGGCTCCACCGGCCAGGTCCACAGTCTCATCATAGAGAACCGTAAATCCACATTCTTTAAAGAACGCTTCCATCTCCTTCGTCCGGAAAGCCTGGGAAATGGGTGTGATCGGGAAGCCTCCAAAGAGCGTTTCCTCCACGTCATGATTCCCATAGACGGCGTACACGCCCTCCCGGCTCTTCAAACCGCGCAGGACCTGCGCATACTTCTCCGGATCCCTGAGCCCCGCATAGGAGCTGGTGAAAATATCCCCGGCGATCACGATCACGTCCGCGTCCTCTTCATTGATCATGTCCACCATTTTTTCGATGGTTTTCAGATGGGAATTGACGCTCAGGTGCAGATCCCCGATGAGGATCATCTTCATCTCCTTCAGCTCCCCGGCGTCCTTTTCGATGGGAATATCCAGCTCGGTCCGGATCGTACGCTGGGCATGTATCATTCCATAGCAGAGAATAACGACGCCGGCCGCGGCGCACACCGCGAGCATCACACCTCCGACCCTGGGCGTACTCTCTCTGCCGCGGAAAAGCCTGATAGTCATCAGCACCAGCCAGCAGACCAACAGAAAAAATGAAAAATAAACATAAAAGCCCAGCCAGATATTCCCCGCTGCCTGTATGGCAAACTTGAACCGGCTGTCCTGCAGCATGGCACCGCCCACCGGCAGGAGCGCGAGCGGGATATAGACCAGCAGAGCCACCACACATGCGATCCGGATCGCCGGACTATGGCCGGGCACCACTGAGTATTTCAGGAGATGCCTCGCCTGCAGGATCGTGATAAGCTGTGCAAGCAGATAGATACTGATGGAAATGGCCGGGTTCATATATATCCCTCCTTATAATTATAATAGAGGTTCTGAATATTTGAGAATCTATGATCACACATATTTAGAGCCTCTGTATATACCGTGCGCAGAACCGGGTATCTTTTAACTATTGTAACTGTTCATCTTTTGTTCCACGCACCTGCCAAGGCACGCCTGCGGTGTCGCAGTAAATGCGAGGCGCTGAGTGAACAGTTACTATCTATTTACGTAACTGTTCAGTCACAAGCTCCTTCACAGTTACGAGGCCAGGCGCAGGCTCCTTTCGTCGCATTGGAAGTGCGCCTGGCCTTGACTGTTGAGCTTTGGTTCCACACACCTCGCAGTAAATGCGAGGTGCTGACTGAACAGTTACTGAGAATCTATGATCACACATATTTAGAGCCTCTGTATATACCGTGCGCAGA
>JAFWDX010000106.1 GCA_017515945.1 Blautia sp.
ACTGTTCAGTCACAAGCTCCTTCACCGTTACGATATCTTCAATATGAGAGGAAAAATGAACAGTCATGGAAAAAGGAATGAAAAAACGCTGGATTTCTCTTTATGTAGAGAATCAGGTAGGCGTTCTGTCCAAGATTTCGGGACTGTTTTCCGGGAAATCCTATAATCTGGACAGTCTTACTGTCGGAACGACGGAAGACCCTACGGTCTCCCGCATGACGATCGGCACTTTAAGCGATGATGAAACCTTTGAGCAGATCAAAAAACAGCTGAACCGTATGGTAGAGGTGATCAAGGTCATCGATTTTACGGATGTGTTTGTCCGTATGAAGGAGATTCTTTATATAAAAGTATATGATTGTACCAAGGAGGACAAGATTGAACTTTTCCAGATCGCCCAGACATTTAAAGCCAAGGTTATAGATTATGGGAAGGACAGCCTCCTGCTGGAATTTGTGCAGACAGCCACAAAAAACGACGCGGTGGTCAAACTCATCCATGATGAGTTCAGGCGGATCGAGGTGGTCCGCGGGGGCAGCGTGGGAATCGAAGCAATCAGTATGATGGAGAGATAACTGCTCAGTCAGTCCCCGCATTTACTGCGAGGGACGTAGAATAAAATTTCAGCAGCCAGGGCCAGGCGCACTCCAAATGCGACTGGCCTCGTAACTGTGAGGGAGCTTGTGGCTGAACAGTTACATGGAGAGATAATGTATGACGCATGAAAGAGACAGAAACCGTTTTTCGGTCTTTCGCGGACCGCTCCTGCTGCTCCTGACCGCCGCGATCTGGGGTGTGGCTTTTGTCGCCCAGAGCGTAGGCATGGATTATGTCGGAGCTTTTACCTTCAATGCGGCGCGGTTTCTGATCGGCGCGGTGGTGTTGCTTCCCGTGATCTTCCTGCTTCCTGCGGGTCATAATAACGGAGCTAAAAGGGAATCGCAGGCTGCCCGCAGGACACTGATCCGCGGAGGGATCGCCTGTGGGGTTTTCCTTTGCGCGGCCAGCAATTTTCAGCAGTTCGGCATTAAATATACGACTGTCGGCAAAGCCGGATTCATAACGGCATGCTATATCATAATCGTTCCGGTCATCGGACTGTTCCTGAAAAAGCCATGCAGCCCCTTCCTGTGGCTGGCTGTAGCCATGGCGACGGCAGGCATGTATCTCCTTTGCATAAAGGACGGATTCAGCATCGGCAGAGGAGATTTTCTGGTGCTGATCTGCTCTGTGCTGTTTTCCGCGCATATTCTGGTGATCGATCATTTTTCACCGCTGGCAGACGGAGTCAGGCTTTCATGCATTCAGTTCCTGACGGCAGGCCTCCTGTCACTGGTTCCGGCGCTGCTTTTTGAGCACCCTTCAGCCGCGGCACTGACAGAGGCAAAGGTGCCGATTCTGTATGCAGGTGTTATGTCCTGCGGTGTGGCATATACGCTGCAGATCATCGGCCAGAAAGGAATGAATCCCACAGTGGCTTCATTGATCCTGAGCCTGGAGTCCTGTATTTCTGTCCTGGCCGGCTGGCTCATCCTGGGCCAGGCGATGAGCCTGCGGGAGCTGACAGGCTGCGTGGTCATGTTTGCGGCTATTATTCTTGCCCAGCTTCCACACGGGTAAAGGCAGGTACATTTTCTATTTTTTTTGATCACGGGTAACTGTGAAGGAGCTTGTGACTGAACAGTTACCGCGCGAGTATAAAAGGAGGGGCAGGATGGCAAAAGTACGCAGACAGCTTTTCTTTTCAGGCACGGTACAGGGAGTCGGATTCCGTTACCGTGCAATGTATCTGGCCCAGAGCCATGGACTGACCGGATGGGTGAGAAATCTCTGGGACGGGAGGGTCCAAATGCAGCTCCAGGGAGAGGAACGGGCGATCAACGATATGGTTGAAGCCCTGCAGAACCAGCGCTTCATTTCTGTTGAAGATATAGAAAGCTATGAACTGCCGCTGGAAGAAGAAAGAAGTTTTAAAGTTCGTTGATCCGGGTGATCCCGGAAAAACGCAGAGAGGAAGACAAATGCTGAAAACTATTCTGGGGCAGGTGAAGGAATATAAAAAAGCCTCCATTCTTACACCTGTTTTCATGATCCTGGAGGTGCTGGTGGAGACGGTGCTGCCTCTGGTCATGGCCTCTATGATCGATAAAGGCGTGGAAGCCGGCAATATCGGCCACATCTGCCTCATGGGGGGAGTCATGGCTGTTCTGGCCGTGGCTGGACTGGCTGCCGGCGTGCTTGGAGGCAAATACGGGGCGCTCGCTTCCACCGGCTTTGCGCGCAATCTGCGCAAAGCCATGTATGCAAATATACAGACCTTTTCATTTTCAAACATTGACAAGTTCAGTACTGCAGGACTTGTGACCAGGCTGACTACGGATGTGACAAATCTGCAGAATGCCTATCAGATGGTGCTGCGCATGTTTACCAGGGCTCCTTCAAACCTGATCCTGGCCATGACGATGGCTTTTCTGATCAATGCTAAGATCGCTTCTGTTTATCTCGCCGCGGTTGTTTTTCTGTCCGTATGTCTGTATTTCATCATGACGCGGGCGCATAAATATTTCCGGCAGGTGTTCTCACGGTATGATGCACTCAATGCCAGTGTGCAGGAGAATGTATCCGCGATCCGCGTAGTCAAAGCATATGTGCGGGAGGACCATGAGATCTCACGTTTCCAGAAGGCCTGTAATGCACTCTATGTACTGTTTATACAGGCGGAAAAGATGGTAGTCCTGAATATGCCGCTGATGAGCTTTACCGTATACGGGTGTATCCTGCTGATCAGCTGGCTTGGCGCGCATATGATCGTAGGCGGCACGCTGACGACCGGCCAGTTGATGAGTCTGCTGACTTACTGCATGAATATTCTGATGAGCCTTATGATGGTATCCATGATCTTTGTCATGGTTACAATGAGTACGGCGAGCGCGGAGAGGATCAGTGAGGTTCTTAATGAAAAGGCGGATCTGGCGGATCCGGAAAACCCGGTCATGACAATCAGAGACGGAAGTATTGAATTTGACCATGTTTCTTTCAGCTATCGCAAGAATTCCGGTGAACCGGTGCTCAAGGATATCAATCTGTCGATCCGTTCAGGCGAAACGATCGGCATCCTGGGCAGTACCGGCAGCGCCAAGTCCAGTCTCGTCAGTCTGATCAGCCGCCTGTATGATGTGTCCGAAGGCGCTGTCCGTGTAGGCGGCGTCGATGTACGGGATTACCATATGGAGACATTGCGCAATGAGGTCTCCGTTGTGCTTCAGAAGAATGTGCTTTTTTCCGGCACGATCCTGGAAAACCTGCGCTGGGGCAATAAGGACGCGACTGAGGAAGAATGCCGGCAGGCTTGCCGTCTGGCATGCGCGGATGAATTTATCCAGCGGATGCCGGATGGGTATAATACCTACATTGAACAGGGCGGAAGCAATGTTTCGGGAGGACAGAAGCAGCGTCTGTGTATTGCCAGGGCGCTGCTTAAAAAGCCCAAAATCCTGATCCTGGACGATTCCACGAGTGCGGTGGATACGGCTACGGATGCGCAGATCCGGAAAGCCTTTGCCCAGGAGATCCCGGATACGACCAAACTGATCATCGCACAGAGGATCGCGAGTATCCGTGACTGCGACCGTATCATTGTCATGGAAAACGGCGTGGTCAATGGTTTTGGCACTCATGATGAGCTCCTCGCATCCAACGCGATCTACAGGGAAGTATTTGAATCTCAGACCGGCGGTGGCGGAGACTTTGACGAAAAGAGACTTGAACTGCCTCCGGCAGGCGGGAAAGGAGGCGAGGAAGATGAGTGATAACGTTCGTGCGCCAAAGGCCGGTCAGACCCCTCCGAGAAATATGCGGGGCGGGGCCAGATTCCGGACGGGACCAAAGATCGAAAATCCCGGGGCTGTATTAAAACGCATTTTTTCTCTTGTGTCGCGGAATTACCTTCCGCATCTGATCATAGTTGTGATCTGCCTGGTTGTCAGCGTGCTGGCCAATGTGCATGGAACCATGTTTACCAGGACACTGATCGATTCGTATATCCTGCCTTTGATCGGAACACCGGATCCGGATTTCGGTCCCCTTGGACTGGCGATCCTGCGTGTGGCGGGTTTTTATGCGATCGGTGTGGCCGCTGCCTATACATATAACCGTATCATGATCGGTGTTACCCAGGGTACGCTCCGTGACCTCAGGGAAAAGCTTTTTGCCCGGATGCAGACGCTGCCTGTCCGGTATTTTGATACGCATGCCCATGGGGATATCATGTCTGTCTACACGAATGACATCGATACGCTGCGTCAGATGATCTCTCAGAGCATCCCGCAGATGATCAACAGCTCGATCACGATCGTCAGCGTGCTGACGAGCATGATCATCCTCAGTGTGCCGCTGACTGTATTGACTCTGCTCATGGTCGGGGTGATGCTCAAAGTCAGTATGACACTGGCAGGAAAATCCGGGTCATATTTTATGGAACAGCAGCGCAATCTGGGTGCGGTCAACGGGTTTATCGAGGAGATGATGGAAGGCCAGAAGGTCGTCAAGGTCTTCTGCCATGAGCAGGAGAGCATCGATCGATTCAATGAACTCAATGACGCCCTCTTTGAAAGCGCAAACAATGCAAATAAATTTGCCAATGTGATGATGCCCAGTGTCGCTCAGATCGGGACGATCAGCTACGTGCTCTGCGCGATCGCAGGCGGCATCCTTGCCGTGTACGGCTTTGGTGGTTTTACACTCGGCGCGCTGGCCAGCTTCCTTACCTTCAACAGGAGCTTCAATATGCCGATCAACCAGGTGAGCCAGCAGTTCAACAGTATTGTCATGGCTCTGGCAGGCGCACAGAGGATTTTTGAGATGCTTGACGAGGAGCCGGAGAAGGACGAGGGATATGTGACGCTGGTCAATGCCCGCACTGATGAGAACGGCAAAGTGACGGAATCAGAGGAGCGGACAGGTCAATGGGCCTGGAAGCATTATCATAAAGCGACAGACACGACGGATTATATCCCGCTCAAGGGCGATATGGTGCTGGACGGCGTGGATTTCGGTTATACGCCGGATAAGATCGTCCTGCATGACATTAAGATGTACGCAAAACCTGGACAAAAGATCGCCTTTGTCGGCTCCACCGGTGCCGGCAAGACGACGATCACGAATCTGCTAAACCGGTTTTATGATATCCAGGACGGCAAGATCCGTTATGACGGCATCAATGTGACAAAGATCAAAAAGGCGGATCTGCGCCGGTCCATGGGCATAGTCCTGCAGGAAACCAATCTTTTCACGGATACGGTCATGGAGAATATCCGATATGGTAAGCTGGATGCGACGGACGAAGAGGTGATCGCCGCCGCAAAGCTGGCCAATGCGGACGGTTTTATCCGCCGCCTGCCAGAAGGATATAACACGATGCTCAGAGGCAACGGTTCCAATCTGAGCCAGGGCCAGCGCCAGCTCCTTTCCATTGCGCGGGCCGCCGTTGCGGATCCGCCGGTGCTGATCCTGGATGAGGCCACCAGCTCAATCGACACACGTACCGAAAAGCTCGTCCAGGAGGGCATGGACCGCCTGATGAAAGGACGCACCGCCTTCGTCATTGCGCATCGCCTGTCTACGGTCCGCGACAGCGACTGCATCATGGTGCTGGAACAGGGACGGATCATTGAACGAGGCAATCATGAGGAACTGATGGCGGAGAAGGGCAGATATTATAACCTGTATACCGGGTGAGCCACTGGGGCGGGTTCGGCGTCACGGGGCCGGGTTCGGCGTCACGGGGCGGGTTCGGCG
>JAFWDX010000107.1 GCA_017515945.1 Blautia sp.
GACTCGCACATACGTGTGAGTCAAGGAACCTGTCCCCCTGACTCATGGAGGAACCCGGCCTTCTGACTCATGAGGGAACCCGGCCTTCTGACTCATGAGGGAACCCGGCCCTCGCGGGCCCGCCCCGCCTCATTTACCGGATTTTGAATGTAATGATCTCGTAAGGCTTCATCACGAAGCGAACCTCGTTTCCTTCCACCTCCGCCGGTGCGATCTCATCCTCCATCAGATTAACGACGGATACCTTCTCCGGTGTCCTGCCCAGCGTCATCGTCACGTTCGTGCGCGCGCCGTAGCATTCATACAGGCGTACGATGGTATCCTCCCCGTCGAGCTGCTGCTTGACGACCTCGATCAGGACATTCTGCTGATCCACGCTCGCAAAGGCAGGCAGGGCCGCGTCGGTTCCGCTGCCGGCGACGGTCATCACGGGGATGTTCAGTCTGTAGGCCTCAGCGGGCGTATCGGCCTCTCTCCAGTCTCCCTGGTGAGGCAGGATGGAGTATGTGAAATGGTGGACCTCCTGGTCCGCTTCCGGATTCGGATAGGTGGAGGATTTCAGGAGCGTCAGCGCCATGCTGTTCTCATCCACGGAGTAACCGTACTTGCAGTCGTTCATGAGGCTGAAGCCGTAGCCCGCTTCGGAGACATCCGCCCATTTGTGGGCACAGACCTCAAACCTGGCCACATCCCAGCTGGTGTTCTTGTGGGTAGCCCGTTTCACATTGCCGTACTGGATGTCGTAGGTCGCTTCATTATAGAAGATATCCACCGGGAAATGGGCCTTGAGCAGATAGTGCTGCTCCTTCCAGTCCACTGTCGTGTCAAAGTCCACTCTGTCCAGATCATTGTAGAAGATCAGATCCTGGGTGATCGCGGACTGATTGAAGCTATACTCCACGCGCAGCTTTGTCAGCACCGGGCCTTCGGAAACAACGGTCACCTTCCGTACATCCGTGACCTCCCACTTTCTGCGGTCGTAATAGATGTTGATATCCCAGGCATCGTAATTGTGCGGGCGGTTCTCGTAGCAGACGATGCGGTTCAGGGCTTCGCCCGGTTTGCAGAGTTCTCTGTCCGCATGCCTGTCATAGAGCGATGTGATGCGCATGGCCTCATCAAAATGCCCGCGGAAGAACGGCGTCTCAAAGCCGGCGGCATCTGCGTGCACTTTCTTCGCCTGGGCAGCCGCAGCCTTGTCCTTTACAAAGAAGAAGCTCTTCGCGCCCATAGCCGGCAGACCTTTAACAAACGCGCAGGCTTTGTCTTCCGCAAACTGGACCGGATAAATCTCTCCGTCCGCGCCGCGCAGGGCTGTGACATCCTCCGGCGCGTCGAACCAGATCACGTCATCGCGCTCCGCTGACAGGGAATTAAATGCCACCACATCTCCGGCCAGTCTGCCGGCCAGAGCCTTAAGCGCATCGGCGCGGATCGCCTCTGTCTTTGCCGTTGCGTCGGTATACATTTCCAGCGCGTCGTCATACACCTTTTTGATGGAAGAACCGGGCAGGATATCATGGAACTGCAGCGTGAGCACCGTTTCCCAGAGATCATGCAGTTCCTTTGCCGGATAGGCAAAGCCGCAGAGCTGATGTGCATACGTGCAAAGGAACTCCACATCGCGCAGGGCAAGCTCCATCTTGCGGTTGAAGCGCTTATTGCGTGCCATGGCGGTGTAGGTCCCGCGGTGATATTCCAGATAGAGTTCGCCGCTCCACTTGGGCAGAGCCGGGTTATCCTTCACCCTCTCTTCCAGTTCTTCAAAGAAGGTGTCCGGCATGCACTGTCTCACCACCGGTGTGCCGGGCAGCGGCACGCTCATGCGGCGGGCGTTCTCGATCATCCAGTCTGTGGAGCCGCCGCCGCCGTCTCCGAAGCCATAGGAGACGATGAAATGATTGTCCAGGCCCTTCTGCTGGAACCGCTGCCAGCCGCCCTTCATCTGGGTCGGGGTGAGCATGGCATTATACGTGGTGAAATATGCCAGATCGCTGTGGGACTCGTAGTCGGAGGACGCGTCCCTGGACGGCGTAAAGTGGGTCAGCACCTCGGTGCCGTCGATGCCCTTCCACTGGAAGGTGTCATAGGGCGAAAGATTGAATTCACTCCAGCTCAGCTTGGAGGTCATGAAATAATCGATCCCGGATTTTTTGAGGATCTGCGGCAGGGCCGCCGAATAGCCGAATACATCCGGGAGCCACAGGATCTTTGTGCGGCTGCCGAATTCCTTCTCAAAGAACTCCTGGCCATGCAGGAACTGGCGAACGAGGGATTCACCGGAGGACAGATTGCAGTCCGCCTCCACCCACATGCCGCCCTCCGGCTTCCACTGGCCGCGCTTCACGGCATCCTTGATCCGTTCGTAGAGCTCCGGCTGGTCTTCTTTTACATATTTGTAAAGAAGCGGCTGGCTGCTCATGAACTTAAACTCCGGATAGCGTTCCATGAGCTTGAGCATGGTCGCAAAGGAGCGCACGGCTTTGTGGCGGGTCTGGTAAAGGTCCCAGAGCCATGCGCAGTCAATATGGGTATGACCGATGCAGTCCGCGACAGCTTCCACGTCCATATCTTTACGTTTGTCATAATACTCCGCCTGCAGGAAAGCCCGGGCAGCTTTTACGGAAGCGTTGAATTCATCGCTCTGGGGGTTGCGCAGGTCAAGCAGATCCAGCGCATCCGACAGAATCTGCAGCGTCTGCTCCCGGTCTCTGTCTCCGTCCGGGCAGAGGCAGGCGGCCTCCCACGGCACACGCAGATCGTAGACCAGGCCCTTGACCTCCTGATTGATATCCGCCAGCTCGACGAGCAGCCGCGCAGGCGCTTCAAAGCCCCTGAGCGCAGGCACATATCCTTCAAAGAGAATATCATAGGTCTTTCCCGGCTCCGGACTGTCTGCCAGGACCAGCTCATGGTGCTTGGTATCAAAGGCCTGTTCGATCCGTCCGTTCACCCACACCACGATCTGCGGGTTGACAGCCTCCCATTCGGCCTCCCGGCCGGTAAGGATGCGCAGCACGGTCCGGTCACGGAAGTTATCCGGCACGGCTGCCCTGAAGCGGAAATCAATCCACTCCTCCCCGTTCTCACCCCATGCGGAACCGTTCGTAAAGCCGGTCCACTCGTCTTTGCCGTGGAGTGTGCATTCGATCCCATCCAGCCGCACGGACCGGATCACGGTAAACTCCTCCAGGTACTCCAGCATCTTTCGGATCCGCTGGCTCAGCTGATGCATCTGCATGAATATATCCTCCTGTTTGTTTTGTAAATGGTTGGTTCCTTTGTTTTATACTCGCGCGGTAACTGTTCAGTCACAAACTCCTTCATAGTTACGAGGCCGGGCGCAGGCTCCTTTCGTCGCAATGAAAGTGCGCCCGGTCTTGGCTGGGGGGCTTCTTTCTCACGCACCTACCAAGGCACGCCTGCGGTGTCGCAGTAAATGCGAGTGCTGACCGAACAGTTACCTCACGCGATCAAATAACTGTCACATCAGGCTCCCGGGCTTTATATACAGCCCACTGAATACCCTGGCAGGTATTCTGTCCTCAAACGTATAATTGTCCGACCCATTCTTTTGCATAAAATCATATACCATGACATTACGTGTATCCGGATTTATGATCCAGTATTCTTTTACGCCGGCCTGACGATATTTATCCAGTTTGTACAGATAGTCCCTGGACCGTGTCGAGGGAGACGTCACCTCGATCACCCAGTCCGGCGCTCCGTCGCACCCTTTCCCATTCTCCAGTTTTTGCGTATCGCAGACTACGGAGATATCCGGCTCCAGGTAATTGTATTCGTCATCAAGCCCATTCGGATATACCGCGAAAGGAGCAGGAAAAACCCTGCATCTGCCGTTGTGTGCATCGATATGGTTTCCGATCACTCTGGTCAGCTGGGCTATAAGCTGCTGATGCACTACAGCCGGCGCGGCCAGATCATAAAGCTCTCCGTCCAGGAGCTCAGCCCTCTGCCCTTCCGGCAGGGATTCGATATATTTAATGGTATAAAGTTCATCCTGCGGTAATGCGGACATAACGCCAACCTCCCTCCGATCAGATTATACACATCTTACCATCCTGACCCGTCTTTCTCAACCAGATTTTGCGTGC
>JAFWDX010000108.1 GCA_017515945.1 Blautia sp.
CCG
This sequence comes from Blautia sp., assembly GCA_017515945.1. Classification (GTDB taxonomy): domain Bacteria; phylum Bacillota; class Clostridia; order Lachnospirales; family Lachnospiraceae; genus Blautia_A. The sequence goes on from JAFWDX010000108.1 coordinate 4, forward strand.
AAGGCGTCCCTTGGAAGGTGCACTTTCAATGCGACGAAAGGAGCCTGCGCCTGGCCTCGTAACTGTGAAGGAACTAGTGGGCCGTCTCAATCATATTTAAACTTAATGCACCATCTTGACTTCATATACTGCGTTGGGCTCAGTTGCCGTAGCCCGCTACGGCGCCTTCACCTGCCTTGCCTATGAAGCCAATCTGGCACTTTAAGTTTAAATCTGATTGAGACGGACCACTAGACTCTGTTTGACTTTCATAAAATGAGTCGAGGAACCTGTCCCCGCGACTCACCGGCTGCGGACAGAGAATGAAGAGGTGCGGAGGGGGAAAGATGAAAAAGGTCGAAAAGCTATGGCTTTCTTTTGATACTTTGGACGACAAGGTCTTTATGCTGACGGTCATGGTTTCCATTGTGGTCGGTGTGATCGCCTTGGTCGCCGGAGCTTTGCAGCATCTGCCGTTTGTCTCTATGATCGCAACGTTCGTGATCGTCGTCTTTATGGCCCTGTTGCTGGTGCTGGGGATCCGCTTTCCCCAGAAGAGAGCCCTTTTGCGCCTGCTGCTGTTGATGGGGATCAATTTTGTTCTTTTTCCTGTGACCTTTATTTTCTCCGGCGGGATCCACAGCGGTATGATCCTTTTTTTCCTGATCGGACTGTTCCTGGTTGCCGTGATGCTCAGGGGAAAAGCGGGTGAGATCGTATTCATTATTTCCCTGCTCATCATGATCCTCAGCATTGAATTCGCGCAGCATTTTCCGGAACTGGTTTCGCAGATGAGTCTCCAAAAGCACTATCAGGATGTGAAGGTTACACTCATCTTGTCAGGCATTGGGCTATATGCGATAACGGTACTGATCTTCAACGCCTATAACCAGGAGAGGCATAACAACAGGGTGCTGATGGAAAAGCTTCAGAATCTGTCGATACGGGACACGCTCTCCGGTCTTTATAACCGGGGAGAGCTTTACCGCAGGCTGGAGATCATGTATGGGGGGAATGAGCAGGAACACAGGAAAAACACGCTGGTCCGTGAGCGTCATTACATCGCCATGCTGGATATCGATGATTTTAAGCTGCTGAACGATACGTATGGCCATGACTTCGGAGACCGGGTGCTGGCAGAGGTCTCCCATGTGCTGGATGAGATGGCGCGGCCCGGGGAGGGAGAGATCGCTGCCCGTTATGGCGGAGAGGAATTTGTCTGTGTTCTGGTGGCCGACAACATGGAGGAGGCTTATGCGCGCCTGGAGGAGAGCAGGAAACGGATCGGGGAACTGACATGGGAGAGAGATCCTGCGTTGCGGGTACATATCAGCGGAGGAGTCGTCTCGTGTATGTCGGACGATGATCTTACAGGAACGATGCGTGCGGCGGATGAACTGCTTTATAAGGCCAAGAGGAGCGGAAAGGATCGGATCTGCAGGCAGGTGAAAATGGGGTCCGGCTCTCCGGACAAGCGGTGAACAAAGAAAAGCGGGGACGGTTCCTCGTTTCATCCATTGGGGTGAAACGAGAAAACGCCCCGCTTTTTTCTCACCTTTTGTCTGGCGGGCCGGACTCGATCAGCACCTCACACAGCGTCTCCGTCATTTGTCTAAAGTCGATCGGTTTGGCAATATGACCGTTCATTCCGGCCTCCAGCGCGGCACGGACATCCTCCGCGAATGCGTTGGCTGTCATGGCCACAATGGGTATGTCAGCCAATGCAGGGTTATCGAGTGCGCGGATCGCTTTCGTCGCCTCGTACCCATTCATCACGGGCATCTGTATATCCATCAGCACCGCATCGAAGCGGCCGGCAGGGGAGGCGGCGACTTTGTCTACGGCTTCGCGGCCGTTTACCGCTGTTTCCAGAGAAAAGCCGAGGGCTGAGAGCATGGCGGCCGCGATTTCGCGGTTGACTTCGTTGTCCTCGGCCAGGAGCAGATGTCTGTTGTTGAAAACAGGTACGGGGCTGTCGGCGGCAAGTGGGCTGTCAGGAGAAGCCTCACTGGCGGGGGCAGGATCGGAATAAGGCAGGGTAAGGCGGACGATAAACTCTGAGCCGGCCTGAGGCTTTGTAATGACCTCGATCGTGCCGCCCATCAGACTGACGAGGCCTTTCGTGATCGCCATGCCGAGTCCGGTTCCCTGGATATCGCTGACGGTCGAGGTGCGTTCCCGCTCAAAGGCTTCGAATACCTTGTGAGCGAATTCGGGACTCATCCCGATGCCGTTGTCTTTCACGTGCAGTTCGTATTGACCGGATCCATCCGTGGAGTCATGGTCGTTTTCACAGAGGAAAACGGAAACAGTACCACCCTCAGGCGTGAATTTGCATGCATTGCTCAGCAGGTTCAGCAGAATGCGGTTGAAACGGTTTTTGTCGCAGCGTACATAGCGGTTCTTTATCTGTGAGGTATCGACGGTGAAATCGATCTGTTTTTCCTGCATCTGAGCCAGGAACATATCACGCATTTCTGAACAAATCTGTTCGAGATCGACCGTTTCCGGTTTCAGATCGATCTTGCCGCTTTCGATGCGGCTCATTTCCAGGATGTCATTGATCAGGGCCAGCAGCTGATGTCCGGATGAATTGATCTTTGAAAGATAATCGGCGATGGCCGGTGGTATGTCCTCTTCCTTCATGGCCAGCATGGTGTATCCCATGATGGCATTCATCGGTGTACGTATGTCGTGGGACATATTGAACAGGAATGCCGTTTTTGCGCGGCTGCTTTCTTCGGCACGCACACGTTCCCGATCCATTTCCTTCTGGCGGTGGAGAATGGTGGAAAACAGGCTGAAAATGAACAGGATCATGACCGAGATCAGCCCGACTGCAATAATACTGTTCCGGGCCATCAGGGCGGAGAAGCCCTCCGTATCCAGCCCGGCCGCACGGTTCTGCGTATCCAGTGAGATCCACAGGATCACGGATAAAAACAGGAGAGTGAGCATCATGATCCACATGACAGTTGACTTGCCGAAACGGTGCTGTGTGTCCTTTCGGAAAATATACCAGTAGTAAATGATCCCCGTCAGGCTCCATACGGCCAGCATAAAGTAGGTTTCCACAGTGAGCGCATTCTGAGAGAAGATATTGGGCAGCAGCAGAAAGATGAATGCTGCAGCGGAAAGAACGGCGCCGGCCAGTCCGTTTACCAGTCCGGCCCATTTCTTTTCCTGTTTTGAGATTATGTATACACAGATGGAAACGTGCGCATATACAATTGCAACGGCCAGCGTGGAGACGTCCACGAGCCATCCGATGGAGGTGCGGCCGAAGAACGGGATGGGGAGGGAGAGCAGCAGGATCGCCAGAATGGTCCGGCTCGGGGAACCGTCTGTTTCATCGGCAAAGGACGCCGGGAGCAGGTGATCCGCAGCCATGGTCCGGATCAGGCTTGCAGCCGACTGCATAAAGCCAAGCACACCGGTGGCCAGGGCACAAAAGACAGAAACGGCGGCGAGCGCTGTTCCTGTTCCTCCGAAAACCCGCCGGATATTGAAAAAGACAGGTACGGCGTCCGTTCCACTATATTTCCCGAGATTGCGGATATAATCCACCCAGCTTTCACATTCCACGGGAAATCCCGATACCGCGATCAGAGAAAGAAAGGTGTAGACAAGCATGCCGGTGACCACCGAAGCAACGGCGGCAGGTATGGTACGTCTGATGGAAAAGCCCTCTTTTCCTGCTTCGTGGTAAACGGTTTCAAAACCGACAAACATCCATGGCGCAAGGACAGCCACGCTCAGGATCTGCATGCCTTGTGTACTGCCGGAGGGAGAAAAAGCCGGATCCGGCAGGGTAAAACCCTCATGCAGGATAATGCCTGTAAACAGGACTGAAACTGAAACGAACAGGATCACAGCCATCAGGACCCGCAGAATAAAAACAGTTCTCCGGGCAAAGCAGGTCAGCAGGCCGAAAATGAGTTCCACTATAATCGTGACGATGATCTCCCCGAGGTATACATCATAGCCTGCAACCGTATAATGGAATCCCCACTGCAGGATATCGCCGAAAAAATAACGGCCGATCAGGATAAAGGCGGTCGAATTTGCCCAGAGCAGCATCAGATAGGAGATCGCCAGCGCCCATGCCGCCAGAAAGGCGTAGTCATTTCCAAGCAGTTTTCTGATGTAGCCGTAAGATCCAGGCTCATCCGGAAAGCGCCGGGCGAGGATCGAGTAATTTACCGTCACAATAAGGATCACTGCCGTGGCGATCAGGATGCCGACCACTGTTCCGCGGGGACCGGCATCGGGGAGAAAGGTTGTCCCGGGCATGACAAAACATCCCCATCCGATCACGCAGCCGAAGGCAAGTCCCCAGATGCTGATGAAGGATGGCTGCCTGCGTGGCGATATCTGTGAATTTGCATGTTCAGTTCGATTATTCATGAATAAATCTCCCATGATATAGAGTTGCACGGATTAAGATTTACTGGTATAAATTATAATATAAACTGGTATATATGTCATTAAATTTTATGAAGGCAGAGCCTGGAATCTGCAGCGGAAAGTAAATTTGATCGTTACTGTTCAGCCAGAGTCAGGGGGACAGGTTCCTTGACTCATTTTCAGTCAGGCCGTGAACAGTAACCATTGGATGGAAAGCAGAAAGAATATTTGATCGTATGTAACTATGAAGGAACCTGTGACTGAACAGCTATGATCGCGTAAGTATACATGAAAGGATTGATGACATGGAAAAGAAAATCGTTGTTGTAAACGCAGGACCCCGTAAGGGCTGGAACACGGATACGCTGCTTACACAAGCCGGGAAAGGAGCCGAAGCAGCCGGCGCGCAGATCACGCGTTTTGATCTGTTTAAGCTTGAGAAATATACCGGCTGTATATCATGCTTCGGATGTAAAAAAGAGAAGTTTAAGGGGCACTGCATCTGCCGGGACGGCCTGACCCCTGTGCTGGATGCCATCCGGGAAGCGGACGGATTGATCATCGGCTCGCCGAATTATCTGGGAAATGTGACGGCGTCTTTCCGTGCGCTCTATGAGCGGCTGATCTTCCAGAACCTGACCTATAATCTGGAAACGCCATGCTGCAATGAGCATCCGATCCCTGTGCTCTTCATCATGACCAGCAATGCGCCGGATACCATGTATCAGGAGCTGGTTGAGAGCTACCGGCAGACCTTTGACCGTTTTGTCGGTCCGGCGGATGTGCTGATCTCGGGGGACACACTGCAGCTGAAAGATTACAGTAAGACGGACTGGCCCTGGAGCATGTTCAGCGAAGCGGCAAAGAAGGAGCGGCATGAGACAGTATTTCCTGAAGAAATGAAGAAAGCCTTCGAGATGGGGATGGCGCTGGCGGAGTGATGGCTTGCTATGTTTTTATACGGAGGAAAATATGAAGTATTCTTATGTTGTATTCCCTGATGAGACAGAGGTAACATATTCGGACCCGGATTCTGACGGGAATGTAAGAGTCAGGATAGAAACGCCGATTGACAGAGGATTTAAGAGCCTGGAATGTATCCTGCCTTCATATACAATTGTTGAAAACACAGGATATACAGATGCGGAAACACAGAGTTTAATGGATTTTCTGTGTGATAATGCGCATTTGATTCTTGAATATGCTGCTGTCGGAGGATTTGAGAATGCCGCAGCTATATAATTTTGGAGGATATATCATATATTTTTGGGTAAATGAAGGGAACCTACTGAACCCTTACATGTACATGTTTGCGAGGGACGACCATCTTCAAATGGGACAAAAGTATGGATAACGAGAAAAGGAAAAGCTGTTATTTGCCACAACAAATCCCAGATTCCTATGAACAGATTAAGACAGATCTGCCGTTTCATAGAGGCAAACAGTCAGCCAATTGAGGTCAGATGGGAAAAAGAATTTGGCGAAGTGAGCTATTTTTGCTGAGATTAACAGAAAAGCAAGGGCGTGAGAAAAATGAACAGAAAATATTGGTTTATATGCATCCTGATGTTATCCTTGCTGCCTGCCTGCAGTATCTGTGCGGAGGATCTTTTCTGTTCCGGGGACGGCGGTACGGCTGCAGAATCTCCAACGTCAGAAGACGGCAGCGGTATGGCTTCAGAATCAGTATCATCAGGAGACGGCAGCGGTATGGTTTTGAATTCAGAACCGTTCGGAGCGGCGAGTGCCCCTGTCGCTTCCTTTGAGTCCGGAGAACCGCTGTCTCCTGAAAATATTGCGGAAGCCTTGGAGGACTTTACGGATATTTCTTCTCCTGATCAGGTGGATAATGTCCCGGAGTTGATTTCCGGAGAAAGCCCGGAATCGTATATTCAGCTCCCCTCCTGGTCAGAGACCGAGGTGAATCCACTGTATGCGGATGTGTTTACCCCGGATGACCTGAGAAGTATGGTTCCCGCAAAAGACTCCGATGCGGCGACTGAGGCCTCTGAGAGTGTGGGGGCGGGGATTTCCTGGTATAGTGATGAAAAAAGCGCAGTTGCCGATTTGAGAGATCATATGGTAAACCGGGACAGCAGTATTCAGATCGGCTATCGTTCCAAAACGGAAATCGATGCCGCTTTTGTAAACAGAATCTCCGGTCTGGCAATGGAGCATACAGGAAAGCCGAAGGAGGGAGACAGCCTGTACAGCTGCTGGCAGGGCATGAATTATGGCGTGTCGGACTACAGGAAGGAAGGC
>JAFWDX010000109.1 GCA_017515945.1 Blautia sp.
CAGGTATATATCCGGATGCCGACAGTCATGTCTTATTACCGGCCGTCGGAGGGAACAGAAAGCCCATCTGCATGGCTGGGAGGAGAAAAGCTGAAGCTGACCGATGACCAGGTGTTTTCCGAGACGGGTGAGTCTGTCGAATATTATGTACTTCTGGATATTTCGGCATCCATCCCGGATGCACGCTTCAATGATATTAAGGATTCCCTTTACAACTTCTATGAAAAACTGCGGGATAAAGACCGGTTGATCCTGATCACCTTTGGAAATGAAGTGACCACCGTACTCAAGGGCAAAGAGGACAAGGATACGGTATTCAGCAGTATTGCGGCCCTGCAGAATCATGATCAGAATACCCTGCTTTTTGACGCCATTGACAAGGCGGCAGATAAGATCACATCAGCGGCGGATAAAAAGCAGAAGCGCCGGATCCTGATGGTTATTTCCGACGGAAAGGACTGTGCGGATAATACAAAAACCATGGACTCCGTTGAAAAGCGGCTGATCTCCAAGGGAATTCCGGTCTATACGCTGGCGGTGGAGAATGATGAGGGCGACAGCGCCGCTCTCATGCAGGACTACAGGAGTAAATTCAGTTCCATGGCAGCGGACACCGGAGGTATTCCCTGGACCATTGACCAGGGAACCGGTGTGGAGGAGGGACTGAGCGCGGCAAGAAAAGCCGTGCTTACATCCAGACGGGGAACATTCCGTGCGGCTTCGAATAAAGTGAGCAATAAAAACGAGGATTTCGTCATGCATTTCCCGGATGGCACCACTCAGACGGTGTCGATCCTGGTTTCCCGATCCAAACCGGATGAAAAGGCGCCGCGGGTAGAGGGGATATCTGTAGGAGAATACAATGAATTGCAGATCCGTTATTCAGAACCTGTGGAGCATGCCATGGAGACCGGAAGCTATCGCATGCGCGTCGACGGCAAGACGGTGGCTGTGCAGCAGGTCATGAAATCAAAGGAGGAAGCGGATACCGTATTGCTGGTCTTTGCCGAGAATCTGAGCAATGGGCACTATGAACTGGAGATCAGCAATGTGACGGACTGTTCCAACGAAGCGAATCCACTGGAAAATCCTGTCAATGCCTTCAGCATCACGGGAGCCGTTGAGCCGACGCTGACCCCGGAGGAGGAGGAAGGAACGCCGCTGCCGGTATGGGTTCCCTGGGCAGCCATAGCCGGGGCTGTAGTGCTGCTGACGCTGCTGTTTCTTTTGCTCAGAAAGAAAAGAAGAGGGAAAAACGGCCTGGACGATCAGGAGATCGAAGTCGGGGGAGATGCGCCGGGAGGCCGCATTCACATCAATCCCATTAACGATGATGAGAATTCGAGGGAGCTCAGCTTCTGGGTGCGGTATGGAGACGGAGAACCGGAAGCCTTTACCTGCCGCATGCAGGGAAGTCTTTTTATCGGACGCAATAAGGAAACCTGTAACATCTGCTGCGACGACAAGACCATAGGCAGACAGCATTTTACGATCTCCGAGGAGGAGGACGGTATGTACGTGACAGATCTGGACTCCACCAACGGCACTTTTGTCAACGGCCAACGCGTACTTGGCAGGGTTCAGATCCATGACGGGGATGAGGTCCAGGCAGGGAATATGTTCTTCAGGATCGGCTGGGATCAGCTGTCGGAAATCATGCAGGGACGGTGATATGACATGGGAAATGAATATGTGAATGATTCACGGCGCATGTGGAAATATATTATTTTTGGCGCGCTTACGTTTGGAATATATGACCTGATTTTTATGTGGACAATGGTCAGAGACCTGAACACCGTCTGCGGGTATGTGGAAGAGGATGATGAAGACCGCTCCGTGAACTATCTGCTGGTGGTTGTGTTTTCCATGCTCACCTTCTCAATATACTATTACTTTTGGCTATATAAACAGGGAAACAGGATGCGGGCTGCCGGAGAAAAGTACAACACCCGAATTGATGAAGGCGGAGGATCGTATCTCTTATGGTACCTGCTCCTGTGGTTTGGCGGACTGATCGGGTTCTATCTTTTTATTAAGAATCTGAACCGGTTGGCCAGAAGATACAATGAGGAGATTTCAACACCATTTTTGCCGCCGAAGGATCCGGGAAATGGATACGGAGAGGGGGGCTACCCCTTGCCTCAGGATCCACCGGTGATAGACATACCGGACAGGCCGCGGCCATATGGACCCTTTGACACGGATACGTCAGAAGGACTCACGGTGGGTCTCAAGCAGGGAACCATTGAATGCATATCCGGACAATACAAAGGTGCAAATATCCTGGTCCCGCC
>JAFWDX010000110.1 GCA_017515945.1 Blautia sp.
GGGAAGGGCCTCGTGATCCTTGAGATGAACGGGGAGATGGACCATGTCCACATCCTGTACGAGGCGGATCCTTTTACCGCGCCGGGAAGCCTCGCAAACATCGTGAAGACGAAGACCTCCCGGTTCGCCAGGAAGGAGTACGGGGAAACGGTGCTCAGGAAATATTACTGGAAACCGTATTTCTGGTCAGACAGCTATTTCGTGACGACGGTCAGCGAGAATTCTCTTACAATGGTCCAGGAATATATCCGGGGCCAGTAAGTTTGATCCGGCATTCACCCACGCCCATGCGGTGCGGCAGCTCCTATGGACGTGGTACTCTGCTGCTACGCTTCATAGAGCCTCAAGTCCCGCATACGGAAAGCAGCACAGGTATCGTCACGGCAGGCTCCCCGGGCAAATCAGCACAATCAAGGAGGCATGTGAAATGGCTATCGATTCTAAGAACGGATGCGTAGATCTTGGCAGTACGGATATGTATTATGTCTCTTTCGGGAGCGGCAAAAGAGTTCTCGTGGTCCTGCCCGGACTGTCGGACGGACTTGCCACGGTAAAGGGTAAGGCTTTTATTCTGGGCTCTCAGTACAGGAAGTACTTTAAAGAGTTTACTGTGTATATGTTCAGCAGGAAGAATAAGATGCCGAAAGGCTACACGATCAGGCAGATGGCCGAGGATCAGGTCACAGCCATGAGGAAGCTGGGTATTGAGAAAGCCTGCGTTATGGGTGTCTCCCAGGGAGGCATGATCGCGCAGTATATGGCGATCGATCATCCTGAGCTCGTTGATCGTCTGGTGCTTGCGGTAACTGCACCCTGGGCAAACGACACAGTGAAGGAGACTGTATCAAGCTGGATCGGGATGGCACGGCGGGGAGACCACACAGCGCTGATGGTCGACACAGCTGAGAGGGTGTATTCAGATGCCTATCTGAGTAAGAACCGCAAGCTGTTTCCTGTAGTTGCCAGATTCACAAAACCCAAAAACTATGAGCGCTTTTACCGGAACGCCGAGGCCATCCTTGAGTTTGACGCGAGGGAGGAGCTGCCAAAGATCAGCTGTCCCACGCTCATTATCGCGGGAGATGAGGACAAAGTGGTCGGAACTCATGCTGCGGACGAGCTTCGCAGCGGGATCACCGGAAGTGAGCTCTTTGTCTTTAAGGGCCTTGGACACGGGGCTTATGAGGAGGGCAGGGATTTCTATGACATTGTACTGAGATTCATAAGCAGCCGCCAGGGCGTTGATACGAATCCTGCGAGCACGACATGAGCGTGCCTGCTGTCTGCTTCGTGTTGATGCGAATCTTTCGAGCACGGCCTCGGCGAGGCGTCAGTTCGGACGTAAGCTTTGGTGATGCGTTCGTTATCCAAGTGCAACTGTTCTTAACATAAGTATGCATTTTGTGACAAGTTTGGTTGGTGGAAAACGTATATATGCCACACTATAATTATGTTAAGAATAATTGCAAAGGTGGTATATGTATGAGAAAATCCTACTTAGATAATATTCGATGGATAACGGTCGTACTGGTTGTAATTTATCACGTTGTCTATATGTACAATGCGGAGGGAATCCTCGGTGTGGTCGGCGCGATCACAGATGTCAGGCCTCAGTACGTAGACATCTATATGTATGTCGTTTACCCTTGGTTCATGTCGATTCTCTTCATCGTGTCGGGCATGTGCGCGAGATACAGTCTCCTTGTGCACAGCGAGAAAGAGTTTATTCGCAGTCGTACAAGACGGTATCTGGTGCCATCCACGATCGGCCTCGCTGCCTTCCAGTTCATTCAGGGCTATCTGAATATGGCGATCGGCGGCGCGTTCGATACGATGGGACATGTCCCCAAAGCCGTACTTTTCGGCATTATGATGCTCTCCGGAACCGGAGCCCTCTGGTATATTCAGGTCCTGTGGGTGTTCTCAATGATCCTGATCCCTGTTCGCAGGATCGAGAAAGACAGGCTGTGGAAGGCAGGCGGAAAGATCAATATGCCGGTGCTTGTGGCTATGACAGCGGCCTGCTGGGCATTTGCACAGATCCTGAACACACCGATCATCGCGGTCTATCGTTTCGGACTCTATGCGTTCATGTTTTTCCTCGGATACTACGTGTTCTCTCACGATGAGGTGATCGAACTTCTTAAAAAACGGTTCCTGCCGCTTCTGATTGTGGCATGTATCCTGGGAGCCGCGTTCTGTACGGTCTATTTTGAGGAAAATTACGCGATTGAACCGGTCAACCGCACGCCGCTGTTTACCTCCTACTGCTGGTTCATGTGTCTGGCGGTTCTCGGTGGGATGGCAAAGTACGGAGACTTTGAGAACCGGTTCACACGCTGGATGGGAAGTCGGAGCTTCGGCCTGTATGTGTTCCATTATCTGGGTATATCTGTATTTGCACTTTATGTGGCAAAGAAGAGAATAATGCCGGTTCCGGCAGCATATCTGCTGACCCTGATCTGTGGATTCCTTGCGGGTTACCTGTTATATGCCGTGATTTCAAGGATCCCGTTCTTCCGCTGGGCAGTGCTCGGTATCGGGAAGGGAAAGGAGAAGAAAAATGTTCAAGGATAATCTGCTGCAGCTTCGGAAACTTAACAACCTGACCCAGGAAGACGTCGCGGAGAAGGTCGGTGTCTCGAGACAGGCGGTTGCCAAGTGGGAATCCGGTGAGACGATGCCCGATCTTGAAAAAAGCAGGCTCCTGGCGGAGACGCTCGGCGTGTCATTGGACGATCTAGCCAACTTTGAGCCGGACAAAAATCTGAATGTGAGTGTCCCTCCGAAAGGGAAGCATCTGTTCGGCGTGGTGACGATCGGCGAAAAAGGGCAGATTGTCATACCTGCAAAGGCCAGAAAGATATTCAATCTCAAAGCCGGTGACCAGCTGGTGGTCCTCGGTGATGAGACGCAGGGACTGGCTCTTATGAAGACAGAAGGATTTCTGGCTATTGCGGAGACGATACGAAATATCGGCGGATCGAACAACAGAGATTAAGCAAGACTACGATAAGATAAATTAAGGTTACGTTAAGGTTAAGCGTGTCTGCCTGAAAGATAGAGATGATATTCTTGTGCTAACAAAGGAAAAGCAAAGCAGCTGATTCATATAAAGGAGGCATAAGTTATGTGGACAAGAAAAGAGCTTAAAGAAAAAGGCAAACTCTCATTTAAAAGAAATTACTGGAAGGCAGTATTAGTCAGCCTGCTTCTCGTGTTCATGGTACGCGGTGCCGTGAATTTCGGATTCGGTGGAAGAGGCGGCAGCAATGAGAGCGAAGTAAACGCAGTAACGACTCAGGCAGAGCAGAGTGAAGCTGTAGGTAAGGAGCAGGACATCATAGAGATTCCGGAGATTATTCTGAACCCGAGTGATATAATAGGTTCCGACGATCCCGATTCTATCCCCGTGGGATTCACGGATTTTCTGATTGAGCTGCGGAATACGATCGGAGGAATAGGAATATTTGCACTGGTGGTCGGAGGTATCCTTCTCTTTATCGTACTGTTTATTGTGATAGCCGCGATCCACGCTTTTCTGTTCAATCCGCTGGAAGCCGGCACAGCCAGATTTTTCGTGAGGAACCTCAATGATAAGGCGGAAATCAGGGAACTCGCCTATTGCTATGACCATGGTTACCTGAACGTGGTAAAGACAGTATTCCTGAGGGATCTGTATATCGTCCTGTGGGGCCTGCTCCTTATCATTCCGGGCATCATCAAGTCATACGAGTACAGAATGGTGAATTATATCCTCGCTGAGAATCCGGAGATGAACACGAAGGAAGTTTTCGCAATGAGCAGGGATATGATGAGGGGAAATAAGTGGAGAGCATTTGTCCTTGACCTTTCCTTCCTGGGATGGCACCTGCTTTCGCTGATTACCATAGGACTGGCAGGCATCTTCTACGTGTTCCCGTATAGGAATATGACAAATGCAGCCCTGTATGAATATCTGAGATACGGACGTAATGAAGGAGACGTTGTGGTATGGACAGAATCCTGATTGCAGACGACGAGAGTGAGATCCGCAGCCTGCTCCGGCTCTACCTGGAAAATGCCGGGTATGCCGTGGAAGAGGCAGCGGATGGCGAAGAAGCAGTGAAATTACTGGCAGGCGGAGATTTTCATCTCTGCCTGCTTGACATCATGATGCCGAAGATGGACGGATTCCATGTCCTGCGAAAAGTCAGGGAGACGAGCAATATCCCTGTGATTATTATCTCGGCCAAGGACAAGGACCCGGAGAAGATCCTCGGACTCGATCTCGGAGCGGACGACTACATTGTAAAGCCGTTCAACCCGCTTGAGACGGTCGCCCGCGTGCGCTCCAACCTGAGAAGGTATCATGATCTTCACGGGGAGAAGAAAAAGGACGCAAAGCATGACGTCCTGACCCACAGAGATCTGGCGCTGGACCTCGATGAGTGCTGTCTCTACAAGGATGGTGTCCGGATCGATCTCACGTCTGTGGAGTTTAAAATCCTCTCCATGTTCATGGAGCACCCCGGGAAAGTATTTACCCGCCAACAGATATTTGAACGCGGCTGGGGCGAGGAGTACGCCGTTGCCGACAACAATATCATGGTGTGTATAAGCAAGCTGAGAGCTAAGCTCTCGGAGGATCCTTCGGCTTATATTCGCACGATCCGGGGGCTTGGATACAGGCTTGAGCGGTAGACAGCTGCGTTTTGCCGGTGAGACTTTGGA
>JAFWDX010000111.1 GCA_017515945.1 Blautia sp.
CACAAGCTCCTTCACAGTTACGAGGCCAGGCGCAGGCTCCTTTCGTCGCATTGGAAGTGCGCCTCCCAAGGGACGCCTTCGGTGTGGCCTTGGCTGTTCAACTTTTGTCTCACGCACCTGCCAAGGCACGCCTGCGGTGTCGCAGTAAATGCGAGGTGCTGACTGAACAGTTACAAATTCTCACTTCCCGGCGTTCTCGTCCTTCACCGCCATGATCTGCTTCGTGGTCTTGCGGTTCTTGCTGCGGATGTCAAAGGCCACGGCCAGAACGATGATGGCGCCCTCGATGATGCTCTGGATATAGGAATTGACGCCGATCAGGTTCATGATGTTCTCAAGGAAACCGATGATGAACGCACCGGCGACAGTACCCATGACCGTCCCGACACCACCGGAGAAGGAAGTGCCGCCGACGATGGCCGCGGTAAGACCGGTCATCTCATATCCGACAGCCCCGTTCGGGATACCGGAATTGTTCCTGGCCATAAAGATCGCGCCTGCCAGGCCGGCCAGCACGCCTACGATGATGTAGGAAATATAAATGTTCTTCTTTGTATCGATACCGCTGGCCTCGGCCGCTTTCCTGTTGCCGCCTATGGCGTAGAGGTTGCGCCCGTAGCGGGTGTGATTGAACACATACCAGACCACGATCGTGATGCCGAATACGATGATGACCGGCACGGGCACCGAGCCCACCATTCCCTGACCGAGCTTGACGAATTTACCCAGCTGAAGGATATTGGCGCCGCCCGTATAGTAAAGGGCAATGCCTCGGGCCACCTGCTGCATACCCAGGGTCGCAATGAATGCCGGCACATCAAACTGTGCCACAAAAAGCGCGTTGATCACGTTGCAGGCAACGCCTACGGCAAAGGCCACCAGGAGCGCGAGCAGCATGGAATGAGTACTCTTGAAGGTGGAGACCGAAAGCACACCGGCGAGGGCCAGCACGGAACCGATGGACAGATCCAGAAAGCCGCTGACGATCAGGATCATCTCGGCGTAGGCCAGCAGAATGCCCACGCACAGCTGTCTGGCGACGTTCATCAGGTTATTGCGCGTCAGGAAATACGGGCTCAGCATACTGCAGGCGATGAACATCACGATAAGTACGATAAAAATCGAAAAACGCTGCAAAACAGCGGCCGCTTTTGAGTTTTTCATAATCATGCCCCCTTCTGTCCCTTACCCAGCAGGCCTGTGGCCAGCATCATGATCTTTTCCTGGGTAATCTCTTCTTTTTCTTTGTCAAGGCAGCCGGTGATCAGTCCCTGACACATCACATAGATCCTGTCGCACATCCCGATCAGCTCCGGAAGCTCCGAGGAAACCATGATGACGGTCTTTCCCTGCTTAACAATGTCGGTCATCAGCTTGTAGATCTCAAACTTGGCGCCGACGTCAATGCCACGGGTGGGCTCATCCAGGATCATGATCTCCGGGTCGCACAGCATCCAGCGGGCCAGAAGGACCTTCTGCGCATTGCCGCCGGACAGGGAAGAGATCGGTGTATCCAGCGTCGGCGTCTTGACATCCATCTTCTGAAAGATTGCAGAAACATCGGCTTTTTCCTTCTTCTTATGGCTGCGGCCGCCGTAGAAATAATTGCTCAGGGAAGCCAGGGAGGCGTTCTCCGTCACGCTGCGCACCGGCACCAGGCCGTATTCCTTGCGGTCCTCGGAAAGCATGATCACCTTCTGCGCGATGGCATCGTGGGGCCTCTTGATGGTAATCTCCCTGCCGTCCACGAAAACCTGTCCGCCATCCTTGTGATCCAGGCCGTAAATGGCCCGCATGACCTCCGTCCGCCCTGCGCCGACCAGGCCGGCAAAGCCGACGATCTCGCCCTTTTTCGCGTAGAAATTAATGTCGTCAAAGATCCCCTTCGCCCGGAAGTTCTTTACCTCAAATACCGTGTCCCCGATCGGGAGTTTTTCCTTGGGATAGACGTTCTCCATCTTGCGCCCGACCATGCGGGCGATGACGGTGTCGATATCCAGATCCTCGGCCCGGTCGGAGGAAACCACCGCTCCGTCACGGATGACGGTGATGTCGTCGGCGATCTTAAAGACCTCGTCCATCTTGTGGGAAATGTAGACGATGCTGACGCCCTTTTCCTTCAGCTCGCGGATCTTTTCGAAAAGAAGGCCGACCTCGCGCTCGGAGATGGATGAAGTCGGCTCGTCCATCAGCACGATCTGGGCGTTGTTGGTGACCGCCTTGATGATCTCGAGCATCTGGATGTCCGAAACGGTCAGCGTCTTCAGCTTCTGGTCCGGACGGTAATTCAGATGCTCCTCCTCGAGGAACTTCACCGCCTCGCGGCGCACCTTGCGCCAGTCGACCCGTCCGAACCGGCCAACGGGCAGACGACCCATAAACAGATTTTCCTCCACGGAAAGCTCGGAGACATAGTTCAGCTCCTGGGCGATCATGGAGATCCCGTACTCCCTCGCCTGGATCGGATTGCGGATCTCAACGGGCTTGTCGTCGATGTAGATCTGCCCCGCGTCCGCTTTGTAAAGGCCCGTCAGGACCTTCATCAGGGTCGATTTGCCCGCGCCGTTTTCCCCGCAGAGCGCGTGGACCGTGCCCTTGCGAACGGCGAAGCTGATGTTGCTCAGCGCCTTGACCCCGGGGAAGGACTTCTCAATGCCCTCTACACGCAATTTATACTCTGACATGCTGCTACCTCTTTATCATTGTTATGATCTGGCAACTGTTCAATCTGCACCTCGAATTTGCTGCGACAACGCAGGTGTGCCCTGGCTGGTGCCGTGAGACAAAAGATCAACACCCATGGGCACTCCTCTGGAACGTTTTCAGAGGCTCTGCACATACCGTGCAGACAAATCTCACCTGACGTCTGATTGTCACCATCTGTATACACACGGCTTTACAATTGCAACAAACTATCTTTGTTTTTATTCTGTTTTTCTATTCATAAGATAATAGAATGCGAACGAATTGTCAAGAGCTCTGACATTTATATTCATATATCCAAAAGTTCGGCCGTGTTTTTGTGTGTATTTCACAAAATGCTGTCGCTGCTTTTGTGAAAACGCAGTTCCTCACATGACAGAGGCAATTCCTGCACGCTAAAACGGCCGGCAGAGAATGAACTCCGCCGGCCGTGACTCCTTCCCTTTTTCAGTTCAATAATTCTGTGTATAAATCACACCGATCAGCTCTTTAGCGCTGTTAAAGTAAAAATGCATCTTGTTTTTACTGCCATAGTTATAAACAAGTTTGTATTTATACTGCCCCTTCCAGTAATTTTTAAAAGAGGTGATCGCAGCCGGTGTGCGTAAACTTTCGGAAGTATTCTCCTTATATAGAAAATCCTTTGTAGTAGTCTTCTTCAGCGTCTTCTTTCCATATATCTGACATACACGACTGTACGAATCAAAAATATGTACGCCACGGTATGTTGTCATATACGACGACGTGGTGGAAGGCGTCAGCCCGTCCGACCGAATATCATAGGCAGCATACAGATTCCCACTGTATTTGCTGAAAACGGTGAGCAGGTTGACCGATGTTTTGCCAAAATAAGCCCTGGTCTGCGTACCGGAGACGATAAAGTCACTCTTCACCAGCTTTCCGGGCTTGAATACTCTTATTGTATAGGAATATTTCTGTGAGGTATTTTTGCTGTTCCAGACCGTGAGCGTGGCCGATCCCGCTTTCAGTCCCTTCACTGAAACGGTCGTCGCGTTCTTTACGGTCACTTTAATGACAGACGGCTTATTGGTCTTCCACTTTGCATTCGGGACCGCATTACTGGTCATCGACATTTGCGCCGTCTGCCCCACAAGCATCATGTATGTGTCCTTACCTGCCGCGCGCACGCTGACGGGGAGTACCATAAGGATCAGGAGCAGCAGCAATAAACCTGCAGTTTTTCTGATAGCTTTCATGACATGCCTCCTCTCAACCTGTCCGTTCTGAACAGATATACCGGTTAATTGTTTCCGTGAATACAAAGCCAAAAGTTAGCCTGGCTCTGATGGCAACAATATACCATATAAAAGATATCATTTTCAACAATATTGTGTAGAGTAGTGGTTTACATAAGTGGTTTGCGAAATCAAGCATGGTATAACCGGAAGTGCATTCATGTAACCGGACACCGGACCGGGTAATGTCCTGAGGCAGGCAGAATCGGATGATCTTGTGTTCCCCCTTATGCGTGTCTCAATTCAGGCAAGCCATGAACAGTAACTGTTTTGTCGTTATCTTTTCAACAATCCCACATAGAATTATAGTCTTGACATAAATGTAATTGTGGTTATAATATGAAATCGGTTTTCAGTTTTATATTTCATCTTCCAATTACTTGTTTCTGCCATGTATCGGCTGAACAGTTACAGAAATACTATATTCGAGGTCAGATCATGAGTATAAAAGTGCAATACCGTACACAGCAACGCGAAGAACTGCTGGACTGCCTGCGAGCCGCACCCGGCCGGCATGTCACAGTGGCGGAGATCTGCGATCAGCTCAAGGCCAAGGGCCGTCCGGTCGGGACCACAACCATCTACCGCCACCTGGAGCGTATGGTCGATGAAGGACTTGTCGCCAAGTACATCCTCGATGCCAACACCCCCGCCTGCTTCGAGTATATCGGCGAAGGCAATCCCTGCGGCGACACCGTCTGCTTTCACTGCAAATGCGAAAAATGCGGCCGCCTGATCCATCTCCATTGTGATGAACTGGAAGGGATCGCCGCACACCTCCTGGAGGAGCATCACTTTACACTGAACGCACACAGGACGGTTTTTTATGGAGTGTGCAGCGAGTGTGCGGCAATTACTTGATGAGATGAGTCAGGGGGACAGGTTCCCTGACTCATTTGAGTCAAGGGGACAGGTTCCTTGACTCATCCTTCGCTAACAGGACCAGCCTCCTGAATATCGCAAATAGCCTTTCGGAATTGAAGCAAGTTTAGTCGAGATTTGATGGGATTTGCCCGGATGAACTATATAAATAGAATACGTATCCTGCAAGGTTGTAATTAATGGGAGAATTACAGAAGAATGTGGTAGAACAATCCTAAAAAAGGCGTACTTTAACACACATACCGCTTTTACAAGTTTGATCAGCGTGTTATAATGCATATG
>JAFWDX010000112.1 GCA_017515945.1 Blautia sp.
ATTTATATGCATGTAGATGAAAGAAAGGAATCGACAGTATTCAACCTTTTCTCCGGCGTGATCACCCTGATCATTGGCATTTTCCTGTTCTTTAATCTGCAGGTTGTTGTGCGCCTTCTTCCCTGGATGCTGGGTGCTTTTGTGGCAGTCGACTGCGTATGGCTCTTCAAAGCTGCAGGAAAGCTGAAAAAGAGGCAGGATTTCCAGTATGAGGGATTATATATCGTTTGTGCCATCAGCCTGATCCTTGCCATTATCCTGATCGTAGATCCTTTTTCCAAGGTCCGTACCATGCTGACATTTGCCGGCTGGCTGCTCCTGCTTAAGTGCATCAGCGACATTATTTTGCACCGGACGGTGGAAAAGGCGTTAAAACGTCCGGCACCTGCTCCCCGCAAGTACACCGATTCCGAGTCATCCGGCGGCGGTAGCGGATATTCCGTCATGCCGATGAATCAGGGCGGCAGCACGCCCGCTACGCATATGCTCACTGCTGAGCAGAGAGAAGAACCAGATCCCGTTCATCCCGCTCCTGATGTGATTCAGATGGGATCAGCGGACATGCCTGAGGATGAACCTTATCCGGAAGCGGCTGAACAGTTTGGTGATGTCCAGGAGCCGGATTTTGAGCAGCAGGCACCTGATCTTACGCTGGAACCGGATCCGGCAGTTGACGGAGAAGTTCAGGAATGAGTCTGACGGAGCCGACACTTACGATCTGTCGCTTTTCCCGGGTATATGAGGATCAGCCTGCTCTGTTAAAAAAGGCAGATTACATCATGGATTTTTCTGACCTGCCGGGTACCAGCTGCTACTGCGATGAAGAGGCGGCGGAGATGATCCGCCGCCGTATAGCTGAGCTCCCGGATGGAGGAATCCGTCTGATCGATTCCGGAAATTACCATTATATGAGTGCGATCTGGATGAGCAGGCAGACGGAGCCCTTTGACCTCATGGTGTTTGACAATCACACGGATATGCAGGAGCCTGCCTTTGGCAGCATCCTTTCCTGCGGCGGCTGGATCGCGTGGGCCCTGGATGCACAACCCTCTCTGAGACGTGTGTTTCTGGCAGGTCCTCCCGCAGAGGATTTCCGTATCCTTCCTGCCAGGCTCAGGGAAAGGACAGTTTTTTTAAGCAAAGAGGCATTGACAGAGGAGAGGGGCAGTGAGGCTCTCTCCTTTTTTGACGCGCTTGAACCTGCTTTTCCCCTTTATCTGTCCATAGATAAGGATATCCTCTGTGAGCAGGACGCACTAACAGGATGGACTCAAGGTGAACTGAGTCTCAATGCGCTTTTACTTCATCTTGATATCCTGAAGGAGACGCTGCACAGGGGCAGGATCCCGCTGGTCGGCCTTGACATTTGTGGAGAGGCCCCTGAGAATCAGCCGGATATATTTGGGAAAAACGAAACAGCAAACCGTGCACTGATATCTTATACAGAGCGGTTAGGAGAGCACATGATATGAGAAGTGAACTGTTGCATATCGGACCGTTTACATTATACGGATATGGGCTGATGATCGGGATCGGCATTCTGGCGGCGTGGATCCTTGCGGCTGTGCGTTCAAAAAAAATCGGACTTGACCCTGACAAAGTTTTTTCCTGGGTTCTGTGTGCCCTGATCGGCGGTCTTGGCGGTGCCAAAGTATTGTTCTGGATCCTTGAATGGAGGGAAATCGCTGCGGATCCGGGTTTCCTGATCGATACGATCGGAGACGGCTTTGTTGTTTACGGGGGAATCATCGGCGGGATATTGGTGACCTGGATTTACTGTCGTATTAAAAAAGATCCCTTTCCGGTGACTTTTGATCTGTTTATGCCCTCCATTGCGCTGGCTCAGGGCTTTGGCCGGCTGGGCTGCCTGCTGGCAGGCTGCTGTTACGGCAAAGAGACAGATGGACCGTTCTATGTCGTGCTGAATCATTCCGACTACGCTCCCGCCCATGTTCATCTGCTTCCAACACAACTGATCTCCAGCTTTCTGAATTTCATGAATGCGCTGATCCTTGTAAAACTCGGGGACAGCAGGAAACGGCCCACAGGTGCTGTGGGAGCGATTTACCTGATCAATTACAGCGCAGGACGTTTCCTGGTCGAATTCCTCCGGGGGGATCCGTACAGGGGTACGGTCGGGCCGCTCAGTACTTCTCAGTTTATCGCGGTGTTTACCCTGGCGGGGGGGATCTTTCTCCTGTTCTTTGCGTATAGGAGATCAACTTCTCAAAATGTGTTAAATTTGTGAACTTAAAAAAAAGAATTGACAAATCACGCGAACAGAGGTACAATAACATTTGTCCGAAGGGACAACATAATAATGACGCTGCACCAGCTGGGCCACGATCAGCGGCCCGGCCTGGTCCAAAATGCGCCGCCACACCGGCCCCTGGGAAAAGTCCGTTTTCGGTTGTGTCCGGCCGCCGATCATGTGAGATAGTCCACC
>JAFWDX010000113.1 GCA_017515945.1 Blautia sp.
ATCCATGCCGTGCTCCATACCCGCTTTGGAGCCAGATCCCTTCCTTTCCTGCGGGTCGGCATCGGTATCGGGATCCTTTCTTCCATTATTCTCGCGGTGGTAAAGAATACGACCAACAAAATCGTATCCAGCCGCTGGAACCATTCGATTTATGCGGTGATCATCGCGTTTACACTTTTTCTGCTCCTCTTTTCCCTGCTGGCCGGAAGGGCAGTAAGAACGGCATCCGGAACCATATACAGATATGGCACAGGTGCAGTGCTTTTGTGCATGGCAGGTGCCGGGCTTTCCGCAGTCTGGATCTTTTATTCTCTGCCCGGTGCGATCGCTTATCCTTTTACCTTCAACACGATGGGAAACGGATATCTCTCCTGGTTTTTCTTTCAGCGTCTGATCGGCTGGGTACTGGGATTTCTGATCCTGCTGATCTATTCCAGGCTTCTGTATATCTGTGCCTGTCAGATAAAAAACAAAGGACTGCCCATGGCCGTTCTGCTGATCGGTTCAGCCGTGGCTGCCTTTTATTGTGTCTGCCGCTTTTTTGTCCCCTGGGTAAACCGGGCGAAGTGGCTTGGCTGGCCGGTCAGATATGATGCCGGACAGTATGGCTGGGCGGGAAGGCTGGTAAAGATCGGTTCGAGATATTCGATGTCCTTTATCTGGGTATGCGCAGCCCTTGTGCTGTTATTGCTGATCGTATTCTTTGCAGAGAATACAAAAATCACAGACCCATATGACAACCCCGCACAGTGCAGAAAGCTGCGGGCCAGAGGCCGCAGTCACAGGAGGCTGGCGGTCGGCCTGTTGGTGTTTCTGGCCATGAATGTCCTGAGCATGAGCGTGATCAAGGCCTATGATACCAGAGAGGTCGTATTGTCCGCGCCGGAAACCTTTACGGTAGAGGAAGACAGGATCCTTGTTCCCATGGAAGCGGTCAGCGACGGGCATCTGCACCGCTTTGAATATACGACCGAAAACGGTGTGAACGTGCGCTGGATCGTAGTAAAAAAGCCAGGCAGCGCTTCTTTCGGCGTTGGCCTGGATGCCTGTGAGGTGTGCGGCAATGCCGGATATTATGAACGAAACGGGCAGGTCATATGTAAACGATGCGATGTCGTTATGAATATCAATACCATCGGGTTTAAAGGGGGCTGTAATCCGATCCCGCTTTCTTATGAAGCGGATGGAGGAAATCTGATTTTCAGCCTGGAGGATCTGCTGGCCGGAGAAAAAGAATTCAGGTAACTGTAAAGGGGGTTGTCCGATATGCTGTTTAAAATGATCCGGGGTGTGCTGCGCCATCAGTGGAGCAAGATGGTGCTGATCGCGTTTACGATCGCCCTGGGCGCCTCTCTGGCGACAGGTATGCTTAACGTAATGTTTGACGTCGGAGATAAGGTTAACCAGGAACTCAAAACCTATGGGGCCAATATCGTAGTAAAACCGAAGGACTCTTCTTTGCTGACGGATATTTACGATGTGGGCGAAGGAGAACAGCTCAGTTCATCGTACCTGAACGAAGAAGATCTGCCGAAGCTGAAGACTATTTTCTGGGCGTTCAATATCGTGGACTTTACGCCGTTCCTTAACGCAAGTGTAACACTTCCAGACGGCAGCAGTGCAAAGATCGTCGGCACATGGTTCAATCATCATCTTTCTCTGCCTACCGGAGAGGAGCTGGATGCCGGTGTGGTCAGCATGCGATCCTGGTGGGATATAACAGCCGGAGCATGGCTGGATGAAAAGGAAACGTCCACAGCATCGTCCGTGATGGCCGGTACGTTGCTGGCGGAGCAGGAGGGCTGGGCAGTCGGAGACGAGATCACCCTGACCGGTCCGGCCGGGGAGCAGCAGGTGACGATCGCAGGCATTTACGATGCGGGTGGAGACGAGGATCTGCAGATTTTTGCTCCGCTGGATCTGGTTCAGGCACTGACAGACAGGGAAGGTAAAGTGGAGTCCATAGAAGTCTCCGCGCTTACTACACCGGACAATGAGCTGGCCAAACGGGCGGCCCGCAATCCTGCGGCGCTGACCAGCAGGGATTATGAAACCTGGTATTGCACGGCCTATGTCAGCGCGATCTGCTATCAGATCCAGGAAGCGATCCCGAATACCTCCGCCATGGCTGTCCGTCAGGTGGCGGAATCTGAAGGAGCGATCCTTGACAAGACACAGCTGCTCATGATCCTGATCACCGCTCTCAGCCTGCTGGGCTCGGCTTTGGGCATTTCCAATCTGGTAACAGCAAGCGTCATGGAACGGTCAAAGGAGATCGGTCTGTTAAAAGCGATCGGAGCCAGAGACAGATCCATCACCGGCGTGATCATGGCAGAGATCCTGATCACCGCATTGATCGGAAGCGTGCTGGGATATTTCCTGGGATTTGGTTTTGCGCAGCTGATCGGGCACACGGTTTTTGGCTCCGCGATCGAGATGAAGCTGATCGTAATTCCTGTGGTCGCGGGACTCATCGCGCTGGTTACGCTCGCCGGAAGCCTGCCGGCGATCCGGATGGTGCTTCGGCTGCGTCCTGCGGAAGTGCTCCATGGCGGCCAGTAAATCATATGAGACAGGTGCTTTATCCTTAACATAATCCTCAGATAGAAAGTGGTCTGATATGACAAAAAGAAAAATGTTTTTCCGAATGATCACGGCGTCCCTGCTGCGCCGGCGCTCCCGTATGCTTATTGCCCTTCTCTCGATCGGAATCGGGGCTACGATCCTTTCCGGACTGGTGACGATCGCATATGACGTACCCAGACAGATGGGGGCACAGTTCCGTTCATACGGAGCCAACATGATCCTTCTGCCTGCCGGAGATACAGTGCTGACAGAGGGAACCCTTGAAAAAGCGCTTGAAGTGATACCGGAAGAGAATATCGCCGGCGCGTCGCCTTACAGGTACGTGCGCCTGGATATGCCTTCCCGTCAGCAGTCTTTTACGGCAGCAGGCACGGATTTTTCACAGGTAGTCAAAACAAGTCCCTATTTCAGCGTGGAAGGAGATTATCCGTCCAATCCCAGAGAAATCCTGATCGGGAAAGAGATCGCGGATACGATCGGAGCGAAGATCGGAAGCTCCATTCAGCTTTCATATAAGGGATCCGCATCGGATGACGGGAATGGCGCTGCGGACTGGACGGCAGGTGCGCATCTGATGGGCAGCGCGGAGGGTTTTAACGAGGCCGTGCTTACGGTGGAACTTACGCTGGATGAAGACGCCAGAATTGCTTCCATTGATGTGGATGCTTCTTCACAGACAGAGGAGATCGGCGCGCTGGTGGGGACGGACAGGGAATATCTGGATCAGTTTATCGGACAGACGCTGCCGGTCAGCGCGGATGCGCTTTCCGGTGCGACGATCTCATCGCAGGCGGTCGTGAATGCGGTCAACAGTGCCCGCAGCGGGGAAAACGCCCAGGCTCTGGAATTGACCGGTATTTATAACGTGACCGGAATACTCTCCACAGGCGGAGAAGAAGAGGCCTATATTTTCATGTCACTGACGGATCTGTCAAAGCTGACCGGTGAGGAGGCGCCTGACGGTTCCGGTTCGGTACTGGATGTGGCGGAATTATCCGTATTTGCCGATGTGAATGAGCTAGAGGCATACAGTGAAGACATCAAAAGGGAAAATCCAGAGATCAATCCCAGGCTTGTCAAGAGGGTTGCCCATTCGGAGGCCTCCGTTCTGGGCAAGCTTCAGGCGCTGGTCATACTGGTGACGGTCGTTGTGCTGCTGTTGACCATGATCTGCGTTTCCACGACCATGATGGCCGTGGTTTCTGAGAGAAGGAGAGAGATAGGCCTGAGAAAGGCGCTTGGCGCTTCTGACAGGTCCATACGCACGGAGTTCCTGGGTGAAGGTCTTTTTCTGGGCGGCCTCGGGGGGCTCATGGGTGTGGCGCTGGGCTTCGGGTTTGCCCAGTTCGTGAGCGTTCATGTTTTCGGGTCTGCGATCCGTTTTCAGCCCCTTCTGCTCCCTGTAACTGTTGTCGTATCCATGCTGATCGCAGCCGTTTCCTGCCAGCTGCCGATCAAACGGGCGGTGGCGATCGATCCCGCGATCGTGCTGAAAGGAGAATAAAATGGCGCTTCTGGAATTGAAAAACGTTTCTAAGATTTATGGTGAACTGAAAGCATTGGATAATGTGAATATCAAGGTCGAGAAAGGCGAATGGGTTGCCATCATGGGGCCGTCCGGCTCGGGAAAAAGCACGATGATGAACATTATCGGCTGTATGGATAAACCGTCCCTGGGCGAGGTCCTTCTCGACGGCGTGGATATCTCAAAGGAACCGCAGAAGCGCCTGACGGATATCAGAAGGGACAAGATCGGTCTGATATTCCAGCAGTTTCATATGGTGACCTATCTGACAGCCGTGGAAAATATCATGGTCAGCCAGTATTATCATTCCATGCCGGATGAGGAGGAAGCTCTGCAGGCTCTGGAGAGAGTCGGACTGAGGGAAAGGGCCAGGCATCTTCCCAGTCAGCTTTCGGGAGGAGAACAGCAGCGTGTCTGCGTAGCCAGGGCACTGATCAATCATCCTGAACTGATCCTCGCGGATGAACCGACAGGCAACCTCGATGAGACAAATGAAAACATCGTCCTGGATTTGTTCAGCCAGCTCCACAATGAGGGCACGACACTGATCGTCGTCACCCATGATCCCGAGGTCGCGGAAGCGGCCCAGCGCACGATCGTACTGGAACACGGACGGGTGGCCAGGGAAGTGATCAATGAAAACTTCGGAAAGAACCGTTGATGGGAGGTATTCGACCGATGAAGAAAAAAGTACCTGTTCCCGCCCTTGCCATATTGATTCTTGCCACCCTTGTCGTGGCGGGGGTCAAAACGGTTCTGGGACCCTGTGTGCATGAGGACGGCAGCTTCGGACCCTGCCACTGGACAGGACAGGCGGTCTTCGGGACGGCTGTGCTGCTTGCCGTTCAGAGCCTGTGCGCCATTGTCCAGAGACAGGAAGCAGGGAGAAGAGGGCTGTATCTGGCCATGATGCTCACGGCGGTCCTGGGCATTCTGTTTCCGGGGACACTGATCGGATTGTGCGGCATGGCCACGATGCGCTGCCGTGCGGTGATGCGTCCTGCCGTTACGATCCTGTTTTCCCTGGCAGCCATTTTGTCGCTGGCCGGCTTCCTGACCGGCAGAACTTCACGTATGGATACCGGAGCCTGAACGTATGATCATGAATATACAGAAACTTGTTCCGACAGGAATTATTCGGAAAAAAGGGCGCACTGCGGCGCTGCTTCTTCTTACAGCCTTTCTTTCACTGTCTGTGTTTGGTGGTTCCGTCATCGTGATGTCCTTGAGACAGGGACTTAAGAGCCTTGAATCGAGACTTGGAGCGGACATTATCGTGGTTCCTTCCTCTGCGCAGTCAAAGGTCAGTTTTCAGAATATCCTGCTGCAGGGCACGACCGGCGCGTTCTATATGGATGAAGACAATCTCAAAAGGACATTGGAGGTGGAGGGAGTAGAAAAAGCAGCTCCGCAGGTTTTCCTGTCGTCTCTGAAAGCGGATTGCTGTTCGATAAAAATACAGGTGATCGGTTTTGATCCGGAGACGGATTTTGTCGTTCAGCCGTGGATCGGAGAGAGCTATAAACGCGATCTGGAGGATCTGGATGTGGTCGTGGGGACAAAGGTGGAGGCCGGCGTGGGAGAGATCATCCGTATATATGATGAACGCTGCCATGTGGTCGCCCGCCTTTCTCCTACGGGAACCGGCCTGGATACGGCGGTTTACTGTAATATGCAGACAATGCAGAGGCTTCTGCAGGCCGCGGAAGCAAAGGGGATCAGCCACAAAATTACCAGTGAAATGGATGGCGGGATTTCGGCGAT
>JAFWDX010000114.1 GCA_017515945.1 Blautia sp.
CATCTTCAAATCCGCTCAAACTGGTCCGGTCCTACGCCGCACACCGGGCAGGTATAATCTTCCGGCAGTTCCTCTCCTTCATACACATATCCGCAGACCTTGCATTTCCACTGGACAGCAGCGGCAGCAGGGGCTGCTTCTTCCACAGCGGCCTCTCCGCCGCCCATGGAGGCGATGACAGCGTCCGCGAGAGCGTCCAGGGCTTCATAGTCCGCGGCGGACGGGGAGGAGAAAAAGGTGTATTTTTCCGAAGCATAGCGGCTGCCTTCGAGGCGGTCGGTGATCTCTTTCATCAGGTCGCCGGAGGCGGGGGACCAGCTGCCGTTTTCGATGAAGGCAAAGGTCCGGTTCTTAAGGCCGTGGGCTTCGAGATCCAGGAGGAAGTTTTTCATGGGTGTAAAGATGCCCATGTTGTAGGTGATGGAGGCAAGGACAATGTGGCTGCAGCGGAAGGCTTCGCCGATCAGCTCGCTGACATGGGTCTTGGAAACGTCATAGACACAGACGTTTGCCACGCCCTTTTGCGAAAGCCGGGCGGCGACCATGTTGGCGGCGCTTTCCGTTCCGCCGTACACTGAGCCGTAGACCACCATAACGGACTCATCCTCCGGTGTGTAGCTGCTCCATTTATCGTACTTGTCAAGAATCCAGCCGAGGTTTTCCCGCCAGACCGGGCCGTGGGTGGGACAGAGCATGCGAATGTCAATATCCGCGGCCTTGGCCAGGACATCCTGCACGTTCTGCCCATATTTGCCGACGATGTTGCAGTAATACCGGCGTGCGTCTGCGAGCCACTCGGTCTCAAAGCTGACTTCATCTGCAAAGAGATTTCCGTTCAGGGCGCCGAAAGAGCCAAAAGCATCTGCAGAGAAAAGGATGCCGGATACATCGTCGTAGCTCATCATGACCTCAGGCCAGTGGACCATGGGCGCCTGGACAAAGGTGAGGGTGTGCCTGCCGAGGGAGAGGGTATCGCCGGTTCCGACGGTCGTGGCTTTATCGCCGATGTCCGTGGCGAAGAAATTGTTGATCATAAGGGCCGCTGCCTTTGTGCAGACAATCTGCACATCCGGGAAACGGACGAGTACCTCGGAGATGGCGGAGCTGTGATCCGGCTCCATGTGGTCCACGATGAGATAGTCGAGCTTTCTGTCCTCGAGAACGGCTTCCAGATTCTCGAAGAACTGCCCTGTCACAGAACGGTCTACAGTATCCACGAGAGCGGTTTTTTCATCGAGGATAACGTAGGCATTGTAGGCGACGCCCCGCGGGATCGGATAGACGTTTTCAAAGAGCTGGGTGCGTTTTTCGCTGGCTCCGACGTAATAAATATCCTCCGTCACCTCGCGGACGGTGCCGATGCCGGCGAATTTCTTTTTTCCTGCAAAGCCGGAGGCTTTTTCTTCCTCCTGGGCGAAGGCGACAGGAGAGAGCAGACCCGCTGCGGCAACGGAGGCAGTGCCGAGGGCGGCAGCCTTAAGGAAATTTCTTCTGGTCATGTCTGTTTTCATGGGACTCCTTTCCGGCCTGCGGCGGTGCGCAGACCTGGTGTGCCTGTCGGAACGGTTCCTGATGAATCCATTATAACAAAACTGTTGTTGAAAGAATATACCTGTGGTAGAATATCCCTGCTTTTTCACTACTTCTTTTTATTGTACCAGAGGCTCTGGTATATGTATCTGTTCAGTCACAGGCTCCTTTCGTCGCACTGGCAGTGCGCCTCCCAAGGGATGCCGTCGGTGAGGCCCTGGCTGTTCAACTTTTGTCTCACGCACCTGCCAAGGCACTCCTGCGGTGTCGCAGTAAATGCGAGGTGCGAGGTGCTGACTGAGCGGTTACTGGTATATTTTTTACAGAAATGCAGAGGATCATAAGAATGACTGATTTTCTTCCGGGTACCCGCAGCTCAGGCCAAAAGAATTTCTATGGCAAAGCCCTGCGCCTGGTCCTGCCGATCGTGGTGCAGAATCTTTTGTCCGCAACCATCTCGTCCACGGACATCGTGATGCTGAACTATGTGGATCAGGCATCCATTTCCGCCGTATCCCTTGCGGTCAATTACACCAACATCCTTTTCATGTTTTTCTACGGGCTCGGCGCCGGTGTGACGATGCTGGGGAGCCAGTATCACGGCAAGGGGGATCTGGAGGCCGTTCACCTGGTGGAGGGGATGGCCCTGCGCCTTTCGATACTGATGGCGATGCTGTTTACGGCTGCCGCGGTCTTCATCCCCGGACCGATGATGCTGGTCTTTACCTCTGACCCGGAGCTGATCTCCATCGGGAGCGTGTATCTCAGGGTCGTATGCGCCAGCTATATGTTCTGGAGCATCACGGAGATCTATATGTCCACCCTGCGTAGCACAGGCCGGGTGGCGATCTGCACGGGCATCAATATCATAGCCTTCATCTGCAACATCCTGATGAATCTGGTCTTCATATTCGGCCTGCTCGGGATGCCCAGGCTCGGGGCTGCAGGTGTCGCACTGGGGACGACGATCTCCAGATTCCTTGCGCTGATCTGCTGCGTGATCGTTTCCGCGAGGAGCAGGGATGTGAGGATCCGGCCTTCGTATATGTTCCGCCATAATCCCGTTCTCTTTGGAGATTTTCTGAGGATGGCCCTGCCCGCGCTGCTGAACGATATCATCTGGGGTGTGGCTTTTTCCCTTTATTCCTCAATCATGGGGCATCTGGGAAGCGATGCGATCGCGGCCTATTCCTTTGTAAATATCGTGCGCCATTTCGGCACGGTCATGTGCTTTGCCGTAGGCAGTGCCACCGGTATCCTTCTGGGAAACCTTCTTGGCGAAGGAAGGGAGAAGGAGGCCAGGGAAGGCGCAAAGTCGCTCATGGTCATGACTGTGGCTTCGGGTCTGCTCGGGGGTCTGGTGATCCTGCTTCTGATCCCGTTCATTCTGAGATTCGCGGATCTGTCGCCGCAGGCAATGCACTACCTGAAGTATATGATGCTCATCAACACTTATTACGTCATGGGTGTGGCTGTGAATACGACTCTGATCACCGGCGTATTCAGGGCCGGCGGCGACTCCAGGTTCGGCATGATCTGCGATGCCATCGACATGTGGGGTTACGCACTGCCGCTCGGCTTCACCGCGGCATTCGTGTTGCGTCTGCCGGTCCTGTGGGTGTACTTCCTGCTCTGTACCGATGAATTTGTGAAATGGCCGTGGGTCTTCAGGCATTACTTCTCGGGCAAATGGGTGAAAAACATCACACGGGATTATGAGTCAGAGGGACAGGTTCCCTGACTCATTTTCAGCTGTGCTTTGTGCTCATTTGCTGTAGACTTTATTTCAGATACCTCTCTGTGATTTAAGATTTACCAACCGCTCAGTTAGTACGTCTTACTTTACACTGAGGTATCTTTTTATTCACAGCTTTTCTGTATAATCATCTCGTAACTGTTCAGTCACAAGCTCCTTGACAGTTACGAGGCCAGGCGCAGGCTTCTTTCGTCCCATTGGAAGTGCGCCTCCCAAGGGACGCCTTCGGTGTGGCCGTGGCTGTTTAACTTTTGTCTCTCGCACCTGCCAAGGCAC
>JAFWDX010000115.1 GCA_017515945.1 Blautia sp.
TAATGTACCGGTCCCGGCCGAGGCGGCGGCTTTTACCCTTCTGCAGGATCAGCTCAACGAGGTGCTGCAGACGCTGACGGACAGAGAACAGAAAGTGCTTCGCCTGCGTTTTGGCCTTGACGACGGAAGAGCCCGTACACTTGAGGAAGTAGGCAAGGAATTTAACGTGACCAGAGAGAGGATCCGCCAGATCGAGGCAAAAGCGCTGCGCAAACTCCGTCATCCGAGCAGGAGCCGCAAGCTTAAGGATTATCTGGATTAATGTGATGGACATTCGTTTGTCCTGCAGGCTGTCTGCCGTTGCCGCGATGGTGACGCCCGGCAGCCGCGTGGTGGATGTGGGAACCGATCATGCATGGCTGCCTTTATGGCTGATCCGGCATGGCGTTGCAAAAGAGGCTCTTGCCATGGATGTCCGTCCCGGGCCGCTCTCCAGGGCAAAGGACCATATTGCCGCCTTTGACATGCAGGATCATATCCGGACGAGGCTCTCGGATGGCCTGTCCGCGTATAAGCCCGGTGAGGGAGATACCCTGATCCTCGCCGGTATGGGCGGCCCTCTGATGGAAAGGATCCTCCGTGAAGGCGGGGAAGCGTCTTTTTCGTTCCGGGAATGGATCCTCCAGCCTCAGTCCGATGTGCCGCACCTTCGGCGGTTATTATCCGGCGCGGGACTGACTGCGGACAAGGAGGACATGGTGCTGGAGGAAGGAAAATTTTACCCTGTCCTGCATTATTCGATCCCACAGGAGTCAGAAAAAAAGTCCTGCATGCTTCGCAGTCTCGCCGAAGGGAATGAAGCAGATCCTGCAGATACCCCCATGTTCGGATCCCTGCTGCCGGCAGACAGGCATCCCGTGATGAAACAGTTTCTTGAAAGGGAGCTTGCCATCAGGAACCGGATCCTGGACAACCTGGACCGCAGCCGATCAGAAAAAGGCACGGCGCGGCTAAATGAGATCATGGAGGAGAAGCGCCAGATCCTGGATGCCCTGAGTTATTATTCGTAAATGTTATATCCGCGCGATCAAATAAATGGAAAATTATTGTGTATCTGTTCAGCCAGAATCTCCTTCCCGATTCAACAATAAATGTATCCTGTGAGCATATAACGGAGAGCACCAAGATGAAAGAAAAAAATATACGCTATAAACTGGACGGAGAATGGAGGGAAGCCCCCGCAGGCACTTCCTTTGCGGAACTCGTCAAAGAACCTGCCGGGGATCTGCCGACCTTACTGGTACAGGCTGACGGTCATCTGAGAGAACTTCACATGCGGGCAGTCTCAGACTGTGTGCTTGAGCGGATCACCATTACCGATCCGATCGGCTCCATGACCTACCGACGGAGTGCCTGCATGCTCCTGTACAAAGCGCTGCATGATCTGACATCCGGCTGCAAAGATATGAACGCGCTGCTGCGCTTTAACGTTCCGGACGGAATATATTTTACCATACCCGGTTTTGACGGGGTGAATGAAGAATTCCTGGCCAGTGTCAAGGAGAGGATGCGGGTTCTGTCTGAAAGCTGCATTCCTTTTATGAAAAAGAATGTTTCACTGAGCGAGGCGATGGAAATCTTCAGGCGACAGGGAATGGAGGACAAGATCCGACTGATGCGCTTTCGGCGGGTGTCAAGGGTGAACCTGTATTTCCTGGAGGACTATGCGGATTATTTTTATGGCTATATGGCAGCTCATACGGGATTCGTCAATGCTTTTGACCTGCGCAGGCATGAAGATGGGTTCATCCTTGTGCTGCCTCCCGAGGGCAGCGCCTCTCTGTCAGAGACGCCTATCCGATCTGAAAAACTCTTTGCGGTCCGCAGCGCCTTTGAAAAATGGGGAGATGCTCTCGGCTTCCGCACGGTAGGTGAGCTTAATGAAAGCATCTGCCGCAATGGGTACAGCAATATGCTCCTGATGCAGGAGGCCATGCAGGAAGGGCAGCTGGCCAGGATCGCTTCCCGGATCGCCGCGCGCCGGCAGATCAGGATCATCCTGATCGCCGGGCCGAGCTCCTCTGGCAAGACATCCTTTTCACATCGGCTGTCTATCCAGCTGAGCGCGATGGGTTACACTCCGCATCCCATCGCCATGGACGACTATTTTATTGACCGGGCCAATACGCCGCTGGACGAAAACGGGGAAAAAGATTTTGAATGCCTGGAAGCACTGGATGTGGAGCTCTTCAACCAGGATATGCTTTCGCTCCTGGACGGGAAAGAGGTACGGCTCCCGTCATATAATTTCCTGACCGGCAAACGCGAATATCATTCAGGAAAACTGCGTCTGGGTGAAAAAGATATTCTTGTGATCGAAGGGATCCATGGCCTGAATCCGGCGCTGAGCTATGCGCTTCCGCAGGAAAGCCTGTTCCGGATCTATGTCAGCGCCATGACGCAGCTGAACATCGATGAGCACAATCCGATCCCGGAGACGGATGTCCGCCTGATCAGGCGGATCATACGGGATGCCCGTACCAGGGGATACAGTGCTTCCCAGACGATTCAGCGCTGGCCTGCCGTGCGGCGTGGGGAGGAACGAAATATTTTTCCCTTCCAGGAACAGGCGGATGTGATGTTCAATACCGCCATGGTCTATGAGACAGGGGTTCTCAAGGTGTA
>JAFWDX010000116.1 GCA_017515945.1 Blautia sp.
AACCCGGCCCTCTGACTCGTGAACCCGGCCCTCTGACTCGTGAACCCGGCCCTCTGACTCTTCCCCATTTGCGTTTTGGAACTGCATAGTTTATAATCAGTATATACTGAAACGTAATCCATTCGTAAGAAAGGGGCCCCGGAGATGTCAATCAGGATCGCCGCTGGGGACGAGGGTGTTGATAGAAAAACACAAAAGGACCGTCCCCTTGCATTTGAATTAAATGAGGACATGCTGTCTGTCGTCAAGGAGAGCGGCGGGCATATGCCCGGCGGGTTTTTTATTTATAAAGCGGAGAAGCCGGAGGAGCTTATCTATGCCAATAAGGCTGTATTTGATATTTACGGCTGTAAGGGGTTGGAGGAATTTAAGGAGCTGACCGGATATACCTTCCGGGGAATGGTGCATCCGGATGATTATGAGCGGATCACGGTTTCCATTGAATATCAGATCAGCGTCAGTGATGAGCAGATGGATTATGCCGAGTACCGGATCATCAGGAAGGATGGGGCGGTCCGCTGGGTGGATGATTATGGCCATTATGCGGAGACAGAGGCATTTGGCGGGATCTATGTCGTATTTATTTCCGATATTACGGATAAGAAGCTTCAGAGGGATATTGATTCTGCTGCGGGCGACGCGGTGATCTCCACGCTGACAAACGCATATAATACGGTGTATCTGATCAATGATGTGATCACGGAGGAGATGTCGCTGTATCATTCGGATATGGATGAGGCGCATAGTGAGGCGATCCGGAATGCCCTGAGTCACCAGCGTTATACGGATACCAAAACAGAATATGTGAACACCATGGTCGCGGAGGAGGATCGGGAGCGGATGCAGGAGCAGATCAGCCTGCCGTATATCCTGAAGCAGTTTGAGACGAGGGATCGGTTTTCGGTTGATTTCATCCGCACGATGCGGTCGGGGCCGCGTTATTACAGGATCGACTTTGGCAAGATTTATATGCCTGGGGGAAGAACCGGCGTCATGATGGGGTTCATGGACATTGACGATGAGGTGCGTCAGGAGCGGGCGTATCAGAAGGCGGTGGAGACGGCCAGGATCGCGGAGGAGGAGAATCGCAGGCTGAATGAAGAGATCCATTCTGCGGAAAAGCTGGCCGATCTGATGGGGTCGGTGTCTTCGCTGCTGACCAACATGCCGGCCATGAGTTTTTCGAAGGAGATCGCGACAGGGCGGTATCTGGCGTGCAATCAGGCCTTCGCTGAATACGCGGGAAAGGCCAGGCCGGAGGATGTGGTCGGGCTGACGGATCATGAGATCTTTGACCGGGAGACGGCGGATCATTTCGTGGAGGATGACCGCAAGGCCATGGCCATGGACAAGGCCTATATCTTTTTTGAAGATGTGCCGGACGCTTCCGGGAATGTCATCCACAATCTGCAGACGACGAAGATCACATTCAGGGAGCCTTCGGGAAGGCTTTGCCTGCTCGGCATGTGCGTGGATGTGACCGAGATGACCCGGATTAAGACCGCGGAGGCAGAGGCGCGCGCCAAGAGCCGGGAGCTGGAGGAGAAGCTGGCCCTGCAGGAGCGCCTGCTGGAGGAGGAGAAGAGCCGGGAGCTGCAGAATCAGCTGATCACGGCGTTGGGATCGGATTACTGGAGTGTGTACCTGGTTCAGCTGGATAAGAATCTTGGAATCTGCTATCAGGAATCAGGGGAAGACAAGGATTACAAAGTTGGCCAGACATTCCCTTACATGGAGAGCATTCGCGCATATGCGGAGGAGTTTGTGACGGATGAATACAGGGAGGAGTTCCTGCGGTTTACCGATCCCGCGGTGATCCGGGAGGGGCTTCGGACGCAGCGCGTGATCTCATACCGCTATCTGATCATAAAGGAAGGAAAGTCGATCTTTGTGATGATCCGCTTTGCGGGAGTGCGGCATCCGGAGGACAGGGACGACGGGCTGGTCCATTCCGTCGGTCTGAGCTTTTCGAATGTCGACGCGGAGACCAGAAAATCCCTGGAGCAGAATCGTGTGTTGAGCGACGCCCTGGTGGCGGCGGAAGAGGCCAGCAGGGCCAAAACCGCTTTTCTGTCGAACATGAGCCATGAGATCCGCACGCCCATGAACGCGATCATCGGGCTGAACAACATTGCCATGAACGATCCGTCCGCCAGCCCTCAGGTGAAGGACTATCTGGACAGGATCGGTTCCTCCGCCAATCATCTGCTGCAGATCATCAATGATATCCTGGATATGAGCCGGATCGAATCCGGACGAATGACCATCAGAAGCGAGGAATTCTCCTTTGCCAAGATGCTGGAGCAGGTCAATACGATCATCAGCGGCCAGTGCCGGGAGAAGGGATTGAGCTATGACTGCCGGATGAAGGGAGACGTGCGCAACTATTACATCGGAGACGATATGAAACTGCGGCAGGTATTGATCAATATCCTGGGCAATGCGGTCAAATTCACTCCTGAGGGCGGTAAGGTTTCATTTTTGATCGAGGCGATCGCCCATTTTGACCGGAAATCTACGCTGCGTTTTGTCATATCCGATACGGGGATCGGCATGAGCAAAGAGTATCTGCCAAAGCTCTTTGACTCATTTTCCCAGGAGGACTCGTCGGCTACCAGCAGGTACGGCAGCACAGGCCTCGGCATGCCGATTACCAGGAGCATCGTGGAGCTGATGAACGGCATCATTGAAGTGGAGAGCGAGAAAGGGAAGGGAACGACCTTTACCGTTACGATCACGATGATCGATTCTGAGAGGAAGACGGCGTACGAAGAAGAGGATGTGATCCATCCCGATGACATGTGCGTCCTGGTCATTGACGACGACCCTGTCGCCTGTGAACACGCTCAGATCGTCCTGGGCCAGGTCGGAATCAGCTGTGAAAAGGCATTGTCAGGCCTGGAGGGCATTGAAATGGTCAGGCTTCGCCACGCCAGAATGGAGCCCTATAACCTGATCCTCGTGGACTGGCGCATGCCCGGCCTGGACGGCGTCGAAACCACGCGGCAGATCCGGAAAGCCGTCGGAAACGAGACGCCGATCATTATTTTGACCTCATACAGCTGGGAGGATATCGCCGACGAAGCAAAGGAAGCCGGCGTGGATACCTTTGTCGCCAAACCTCTCTTTGCCGGGACTGTGATGGACGAATTCCGGGAGGCATTCAAGAAAAAGAACACGCGGCTCGAGCACGAGACCGCCGACCTCAAGGGCCGACGCGTGCTGCTGACGGAGGATATGCCCGTCAATGCGGAGATCATGATGATGGTGCTTTCCATGCGGGAAATAGAGGCCGAACACGCTGAAAACGGAAGGATCGCCGTTGAGATGTTTTCCGCCCATGAACCGGGCTACTACGACGCAATCCTGATGGACATGCGCATGCCGGAAATGGACGGCCTGGAGGCGACGCGGATCATCCGATCCCTGGACCGGGAGGACGCAAAGACGATCCCCATCATCGCGCTGACCGCCAACGCCTTTGACGAGGATGTGCAGCGGAGCATGCAGAGCGGGATGAATGCGCACCTGTCCAAACCGGTGGAACCGGATTCGCTGTATAAAACGCTGGAAGGACTGATCCGGAACTGAAAACAGGGCCCGGAAGATTTCCGGACCCTGTAAGCGTAATTCCTGAATGTGCGAGGGAAGGAATTACAAACCCATTTTATAAAATGATTGGCTGTATGTCAACAGAAAAATTGTGAGGTGTATATGAGGACCGGGTGAGTCAGGGGGACAGGCTCCGTGACTCATTTAAT
>JAFWDX010000117.1 GCA_017515945.1 Blautia sp.
GGCCAGATGCAGCGTGTCGCCATGTGCCGCGCCCTGGTCCGTACACCGAATGTATTCCTGTTGGATGAGCCGCTGGCCCTCCTGGACGCCAAGCTGCGCAACGCCATGCGTACCGAGCTCAAGGAGCTGCAGGACAATTTCGGCACCACCAGTATCTACGTGACCCATGACTTCATGGAAGCCATGTCCCTGGGAGACAGGATCGCCATCGTCAACGAGGGCGAAATCGTCCAGGTCGGCACGCCGGATGACATTTATTACCTGCCCTGCACCGAATTCGTCGCACAGCTGATGGGCGATCCCGAGATCAACCTGATTCCCGGCAGCCTTGAGAAAAAGGGAGACGATCTGGTCTTCACCATGAAGGAAAACGGGAAGAGCTTTACCCTTCCGAAGAACGAGGAGCTTTTCGCGAAGCTTGAAAAGCACGCCGGCGGAAGCATCCACATGGGACTGCGTCCCCAGAACGTGAAGTATTCCTTTGAGCCTCAGGAAGGTTACCTGACTCAGAAGGTATACAGCTATGACAGTATCGGCAACAAGTCCGTCATCGAGGTGTATGAAGGCGACCAGCGCCTGAGAATGATCGCGCCCAACGGACTTTCCGTCAGGATCGACCAGGATCTGTATGTGACCCTGCAGCTGGATCGGGCGATGTTCTTTGACGCGTCCGAAAAAACCTTTATAGGCAGCTATCAGGAAGCCGACATCAGGGCCTTGTCCCAGGAACAGGAGGGTTGATATGGCAGGACTGACACTCTCTCATCTTTACAAACGCTACGACAACAGCGGCAAAAAGAAAAAGATCAAAAATGACTTTGCCGTCAAGGATCTGAATCTGGAATGCGCCCAGGGCGAATTCCTGGCCCTGCTGGGACCCTCCGGCTGCGGCAAGACCACCACGCTGCGCATGATCGCCGGCCTGGAGGACATCACCGACGGCGATATCTATATCGGAGGCACCAGAGTCAATGACCTGGATCCCAAGGACCGCCATATCGGCCTGGCCTTTGAGGATTATGCCATGTACCCGCCGCTGACGGTTTACGGCAACATCGCCTTTAACCTGCGCGCCAAAAAGGTTCCGAAGGATGAGATCGACAGGCGTGTGCGTGAGATCGCGCCCCTGATGCAGGTTGAGGATCTGCTGGACAAGATGCCGGTCAAGCTCTCCGGCGGCCAGAAGCAGCGTGTCAACATCGCGAGAGCCATCATCCGCCGTCCGGAGCTGCTGCTCATGGACGAGCCGCTTTCCCACCTCGACGGCAAGGCCAGACAGGCCATGCGTGTGGAGATCAAGCGCCTGATCAACGAGATCAAGTGCACGACTGTGTATGTGACCCATGACCAGCTGGAGGCCATGTCCCTGGCCGACAGGATCGCCATCATCAACTTCGGCGTCCTGCAGCAGGTGGGCACCCCGGCTGAGGTTTACGACGATCCAGCCAATGAGTTCGTCGCCTCCTTCATCGGCGAGCCGCCCATGAACATCATGGAGACCACGATCGTGAGCCAGGACGGCCATTTCTTCTTTACCTTTGAAAACAGTGATCTGAAGATCCAGGTGCCGGAGCGCTATTACGGCGTGGTCAGCGACGGCTTCCGCTGTAAGATGGGCGTTCGTCCCATGGACCTGCTGATCGGCGGCCCCGATTCCAAGGGCACCCCGGAAAAGATCGCCACCTTTGAAAACCTCGGTGACGAGCGCAGGATCGGTATCCGTGTCGGATCCACGCTGATGATGCTGATCACGGAGGATGAGAAGCGGTATAAGAGCGGCGATGTCATCCGGCTGGAGGTGCGCGGGGAAAAGACGCATCTGTTTGATCTGGAGACCGGGGATCGTATCAGGGAGAAATGAGTCAGGGGGACAGGTTCCTTGACTCATTTTCACTGAATGCCCGCCCCCATA
>JAFWDX010000118.1 GCA_017515945.1 Blautia sp.
GCATCAGCAACACCGCGTCGCACTTCTCCAGCACGTATTCCAGCGTGGACAGGGGCGTGGCGGGCTTCAGGGCCACGCCGGCGCGCACGCCCTTCGCGTGGATGCGGTTGAGCATGCCGTCAATATGCGGCTGTGTCTCTGCATGGAATACAATCTGTTCCACCCCGATATCCAGAAGTTCATCTACAAAATAATCCTGCTCCGTCACCATGACGTGGCAGTCAAAGGCCAGGTCCGTGCGGTCCCGCAGCTGTCTGACCGTGTCCAGGCCCAGCGGCATGCTCGGGCTGAAATGTCCGTCCAGGATATCCACATGGATCATCGATATTCCCGCCTGCTCCAGGATCCGCACCTGGCTCTCCAGGTTGCACATGTCCAGGCAGATCAGGGACGGGGATATAATGCATTTCTCATTCCAGATATTACTCATCAGTTTTGCCCTCCTTCTGCAGCCAGATATGCCAGGATCTGTTTCTTTGTGGGAATCGAAGCAATCGCTCCTTTGCCCTGTACGCAGATGCATCCGGATACGTTTCCATAATCCATGGCCCCCCGCAGCTTATCCTTCGTCAGATCCTCTGCCTTTTCCACGCCCTGCATCCGCAGGCTGGAAAGGAAGCCGCCCCAGAAGGCGTCTCCGGCACCGGTGGCATCGACGGCTTTCGCCTTCCTGCCCTGTACAGTAAAGGATTCTCCGGCAAAGAATGCCTTTGCGCCCGCAGAACCCAGGGTCTCGATGAGGAGTGTGATCCCGTTTTTCTCCATCAGAGCCGGCAGGTCGGCCTCCGTGCCGAACATCCCCAGCTCCTCCTCGGAAATCTTTAAAATATCCACGAAAGGCAGGATCTCCTCAACAGCCTTTGTGCATGCATCCTGGTCATCCTTCCACATGAGGTTGCGGTAATTGACGTCAAAGCTGACCAGCTTTCCTTTTTCGTGGCCCAGACGCAGTGCCTTGCAGGTCGCGTCCTTTACCGGCTGTGCGGAAAGAGAACAGGAACCCGCGTGAATGATCACGCTGTCGCCGATCTCCTCGTCCGTCACGTCGTCCGGAGAAAGGAACATATCCGCGCCGGGTTTGCGGGCAAAGGTGAAACGTCTCTCACCGTCCGCGGCCAGTGTCACAAAGGCCATCGTCGTGATCGCTTCCCCGCAGAGCTGCGGGCACAGGACCTCCACATCATATTCTTTCAGTGTATCCACCAGAAAATGTCCGAAATCATCGTCGCCCACCTTGCAGCACATACCGGCCTTCAGGCCGTTTTTGGATACCGCGATGGCCACATTTGCGGGCGCGCCGCCCGCCTTGCGGATGTAGCTGGCGGGCTCACTACCAGGTATAAAATCAATCACCATTTCACCGATACTGTAAATATCACGCATGTCTGCTCAATCCTCCACATTTGTACTCGCAGAAACCATTATACCGAAGGGTCAGAATAGGTGGAGCTCTTTGATCCGTAACTGTTCAGTCACAGGCTTCTCCACTGTTACAGGACCAGGCGCAGGCTCCTGCGCCGCATTGAAAGTGACCCTCCCAAGGGACGCCTGAGGTGTGGCCCTGGCTGTTGAGCTTTTGTTCCTTGTACCTCGCATTATATGCGAGGTGCTGACTGAACAATTACTTTGATTCCATATATACAGAAGCTCCCGAATAAAAAGGGCAGCCACCAGATCAGCGGCTGCCCCTTGGTGTCAGGAATCAGTTTTCTGAACGACCAATTTTTTAATTATTTGAAATCTGCAACGTTCTCAGCGCTGACGGTGGAAACACCGGTATCAACGACTGCACCGCCGAGATCCTCGCCATTTTCAAGAGCAACGACAGCGTCGATGGCCATCTCACCCATGACGTTGGGGTTCTGAGCCATGAATGCAAGG
The DNA here is from genome assembly GCA_017515945.1 of Blautia sp. GTDB lineage: Bacteria > Bacillota > Clostridia > Lachnospirales > Lachnospiraceae > Blautia_A. The sequence goes on from JAFWDX010000118.1 coordinate 1,882, forward strand.
AGCTCGCCGCCCTCAACATGAGCGATGTTGGAGTCGGATTTGTCCCAGCCTACGCAGTAGATGGTCTCGCCGTTGGCAGCAGCATCCTTGACAGCAGCGGCTGCGCCGTTGGTAGCGCCGTCGTTTGTGCCATAGATGGCAACTACGCCGTTGGCGATCAGGGTGTTGGCCAGCTCCTGAGCCTTGGCATTGTCGCCGTCGGAGTACTGTCTCTCACCGATCTCAAAGTCTGTTCCTTCGAATACGGAAGCGAAGCCCTGGAAACGATTCTCACAGGAATCAACACCAGCCTGGGCATCTACGATACCGATGGTACCTTCGGTAACACCGTTTTCATCGAGAACTTTCTTAAGGAATTCACCAGCCTGAACGCCGCCGGCATAGTTGTCGGTCGCATAGGTGGCGGAAGCTTCTACGGTAGCGGGAGCATCAACATAGATGATCTTGATGCCGGCGTCTTTGGCCTCTTCCAGAGCCTTGTTGCAGGAAGTGGCATCGTTGGCAGCGATGATGATGTAATTTGCACCGTCAGCAATAGCGGTCTCAACCTTCTGGATCTGCTGAGCGTTGTCCTTGGTCTCGGGAGCGAGCCAGGTCATCTCGATGTTGGCGCCTGCTTCGTTGTAAGCTTTAACTCTCTCTTCTGCTGCAGTCTGCAGACGTACCCAGTGGACATCCATCTGATCCATGGTGATCAGAGCGACCTTTGTCTCAACGCCTTCACCCTTGGAAGCGTCGAACTCCTCCGCTGCGAAAGCGGTGGTGGACATGGCGAGGATCGCGGCTGCTGCCAGTGCAAACAAACGCTTTTTCATAGTTACGTACCTCCTTTAAAAAATGGGATTGATTTATCTTTAAAGGATCCGGTACCGGCTGTGCTGCAGCCGGTACCCGATATCCTTCAAAGCCGGGAATAATCAGGCGGCTTTCTTCTTTCCGCCGATCTTGAAGCCGCTTCTTCTGGCGATATCCAGAAGCACGCAGACAACGACGATAATACCGATGATGATGTTTCTGAGGGCGACCGGCACGTTGGCCATGGTCAGGCCGTTCTGAAGGATGGCCCATACGGCGGCACCGGCAATGGTCCCGACCAGGTAGCCGCTTCCGCCCAGGGTAGAGATACCGCCGATAACGGCTGCGGCAACACCGTACATCTCATAGGAAAGACCGGCCTGCATGGAGCCCATGCCTGCGGCGGCCATCGTGATCATGCCTGCCACGAAGGAGCAGAACGCGGAGATCATGTAAGCGGTCGTAGTGGTCTTGAAAACGTCTACGCCGGAAAGTCTCGCGGCATCCACATTGGAGCCGATGGCGTAGATATGTCTGCCGGTTCTGGTATAGTTCATCAGATAGTTGAAGCAGAACCAGATCACGAACACGATGATTACACTGATGTAGAAGGGTCCGGCCAGTCTCTTGTAATAGAAAACATCGCGGAACATGGTCTGCATGGTGCCGCTGCCGATATCGCCGGTGTTGTAGTTGCCGTTGACCAGCTCAGCCAGACCACGGCAGATCGTCATGGTGCCCAGTGTGCCGATGAAGGGCGGCAGCTTGAATTTACCGACCAGGACGCCGTTGATCATGCCGACGCAGAGGCAGCATACAAGGTCAACCAGCACGGCTACGATGACCGGCACGCCATTGCAGATCAGCGTAGCGGAGATCATGGCGGACATGCCCAGGACGGAACCGATGGACAGGTCGATGTTACCGGTGATACAGACGATACCCTGTCCGATACCTACCAGCAGATAAGGGCAGATGGAACGGACCAGCGGATAAAGGTTTCTGGTTTTGATGAAGTTCGGGTTCATCAGTGAAAAGACGACGAGCAGGATCGCAACGCCGACGTAGGCGGTAATAACGGATGCATATTTTTTCATGGATCAATCTCCTCCTCTGTTGCCATCAGGCTGCGTTGTCTCCGAACTGAGTTGCGTAAGTCATGATCTCTTCTTCCGTGGTATTGCGGGGATCGACTTCGCCCGTGATCTTGCCGTTGCACATGACGATGATCCGGTCTGAAATACCCATAACCTCAGGCATCTCGGAAGAAACGATAATGACGCAGATGCCGTTTTTCTTCAGTTCATTGATGATCTCATATATTTCAACCTTTGCGGCGACATCGATACCGCGGGTCGGTTCGTCAAAAATAACGACTCTGGACTCTCTGGCCAGCCATTTGGCCACGACGACCTTCTGCTGGTTGCCGCCCGAAAGGCTGCCCGCCTCGATCTCCGGTCCGGCCATCTTGATCGTCAGGCTGTTTTTGCCCTTCTCGATCATCTCATTCTCGGTCTTTTTATTGATGGTGCCCACAGGGCCCTCGCAGATGATATCAAGGTTCGGGAGCGCGATGTTGTCACGGATGGAAAGCTTCGTGCAGAGTCCCTCTTTCTTTCGATCCTCAGGCGCGAGAACGATGCCCTGCCGGATGGCGTCCATGGGATTTTTGATCACCAGTGCTTTGCCGTCCAGGATCACCTCGCCGGACTCCTTGGGATCAGCGCCGAAGATGGCGCGCATGGTCTCGGTACGGCCGGCGCCGACCAGACCGGAGAATCCCAGGACCTCTCCTTCATATGCGTCAAAGGAAACGTCTCTCACCATACGGCCGGCATTCAGGTGCTTCACCTCGAGGATCTTTTTGCCCTTGGGCACTGTGTCACGCGGGAACTGGTTGGTAATCTCGCGGCCGACCATGTTGGCGATGATCTGCTCCATGGTGAAATCCTTGAACTCACCCTCGGTGATGTATTTGCCGTCACGCATGATGGTCACGCGGTCGACAATGTGATGCAGCTCCTGCAGTCTGTGGCTGATGTAGATGATGGAGGTGCCCATCGCCCGCAGCTCGCAGACGATCCGGAACATCTCGGTGATCTCCGCGTTGGAAAGGGAGGAGGACGGCTCGTCCATGACCAGGACCTTTGCGTTGATCAGCAGGGCTTTGCTGATCTCGACCATCTGCTGACGGCCGACGGTCAGATCGCCGACGGTGGTCATGGGATCCAGATCCGTGATCCCGAGCTTGCCCAGCTGTTCTCTGGCCTGGCGGCACATTTCCTTTACATCCAGGCGGTGTCCCTTTGTCAGCTCTCTGCCGAGGAACATGTTTTCATAAACGGTCAGGTGCTGACACATGTTCAGCTCCTGGTGGATGATCGCCACGCCCAGCTCCTGAGCCTGTTTTGTATTCAGGTCTCCGACAGCCTGTCCAAAGATCTCCACAGTCCCGGAATCCCTGGTATAGACCCCGGAAAGGATCTTCATCAGCGTGGACTTGCCGGCGCCGTTCTCTCCCAGCAGCGCCATGACTTCGCCCGGCTTTACATGGAGCTGGACATCATCCAGCGCCTTGACGCCGGGGAAGGTTTTGTTGACATGCTCCATTGACACAGCATATTCACTCATGCCGGCTCTCCTTTCTTAAAGTGGCAGTTGCGTTCAGTCCTTTGCAGGCGGATACTCGGTGCACAGGAGTCTGTAGGGAGGCTCATCCTCCTCGATGGTCGGGAAACGTCCCAGCGGCTCATAGAAACGGTTGTCCGTATTGTCATCGTTGCACATGGAGACCTCGCCGACCAGAGTCGTGCCGGAGCCCTCCTGGATCACGAATTCATGATAATAGTAGGGATAGAGGGTCAGGCTCTCGCCGGGATGAAGCACGATCTCGCTGCCCGCAGGCACCGTATAATGTCTGCCGTCCTGGAAGATCTCCACATCCGTGTCCGCCAGGCCTTCATCCTTTGTCGCGTTCCAGAGACGGAATACCACATTGCCGCCGCCGCGGTTGATGATGTCTTCCATTTTGTTCCAGTGGAAGTGATTCGGGGAGATCTGGCCGGGGCGCAGCATCATGATCTTCTCCGCGTAGGTCTTGGTGTATTTGTCATTATGAACATTGCCATTGCGGATCGTGATCAGGGCAAGGCCCTTTTTGTCGTAGTTTCCCTCCCCGTAATCGGTGATGTCCCAGCCAAGGGCATTGTCACGGATCTCATCGTATTCATGACCTTTTTCCTTCCACTCCTCGGGCGTGAAGCTCAGGAAGGGAGGCAGGGCAAAGCGATAATCCTTGAGCATGGCTTCGAACTCTTTGATAACGGCATTGATCTCTGAACGTTTCAAGTAAGGTCACCTCTTTCAGTTTAGTAATCTCAGTTTACTATTAAGTAAAAAAAATATTTCGAACCGCTTTTCAGTTTTACCAAAATAATAATACATTCACCATGTCAAACTGTCAATAAAAACAGCATTTCAAAACTATACAATTTTCCCGTTCGAATTTTGTGCACTATTTCAGCCTCCACATTGACAAAAACCTGTCAATCTGTAAACTCAGTTTATCTGTCAGGGTTCAGGCTCGGTGAGTCAGGGTTTCAGGTTCGGTGAGTCAGGGTTTCAGGTTCGCCGAACC
>JAFWDX010000119.1 GCA_017515945.1 Blautia sp.
CCCCTGACCCACGAAACTGTATTTTCCTTTTAACATATGCGACGGTCCAATGAGTCACGGGGACAGGTTCCTTGACTCATTTGAGTCAAGGAATCTGTCCCCCTGACTCACGAGACTGCACTTTCTCTTTAATATATGTGACGGTTTGCTCCTGCTGTTCTTCCCGGGAGATGCGAGATTCCCCGTCCCCCCTCTGCTCTCCGTAATTGCCGAAATACGCATGGTTTCCGCCTTCTATGACATCTTCATAATATTGTTCAGGTGCATACTGTCGGCCATCCTTTATCTTGTCCATCGAAAGGACGCCGTCCTCCGACCCATAGATTGAGAGCAGCATAAGATCATCGTCCAGTGCTTTTACCGGATAGGCTGCCAGCAGAATTGCTCCTTGCAGCAGACTGCCGTGGGAGGCCGCATAATTTGCAGCCATCGCTCCGCCCAGGGAATGTCCGCCGACATACTTGTTTTTGTGATCATATTTTTCAAATACGGCTGTTGCCTTATTCAGCCCAAAGAAGGCAAGTCTGAAGGGCATTTTCACCAGACAGACATCCATGCCCTTCCCCGCCAAACGATGCAAAAGCGGCGCATAAGCCACCTCCTCCACCTTCGCACCCGGATAGAAGACAAGGAGATCCTCATCAGATGGGCCATCAAAAAACCAGCCTTGATCCGTCTTTGAAACAACTACCTCTTCGTCCGTTTCCAATGCTGCAAGTGCAGACGGGTCTGCACGATAATACACACAGGTGTAACCATAAAAAACAAGAATCATCAAAGCTAACAGACACAATGGTATATACCACTTCCGTCGCTTTTTCAAAGTTAACTCCTCCCTCGCTTTATACTGACCCGATTGAATCCAGGAGCCTGTCCCTGTGATTCACCCAGTGACTCGCGGAACCTGATTCCCTGACTCATCAGTGAGTCACGGAACCTGTCCCTTCGACTCAGTGAGTCAAGGAACCTGTCCCTCTGACTCACTGAGTCGCGAAACCTGTCCCTCTGACTCATCGAGTCACGGAACCTGTCCCTCTGACTCACGAAAACGCTTCAATTCTGGCCTCTGCATTTTCCTGCAGGTTCCTGTAGAAAAATGCCAGATTGTACATATGATAATCTCCCTGCGGAAAGAATCCATTGTCGGCGCCGTACAGCTCATCAAGGTTGTCGGCGTCTGTAATGATCAGCTTCCCGCTGTTGTCCAGATATGCCCCGCAGTATTCGGGAATTTCCTCGACAATTTCTCCATAAGTATTGACTGAAACAAAGCCAAGATTCTCTTCCTTTTCTGCCGGTGTTCCGTCTGTTTTCCAGTTCAGGGGATTGATGGAGAGCTCCTTTTCCGCCGGCTTTTCGGCCCGTTCATCGATCGCATTGTAGCTGACGATCACGCCGGTATCCGTTTCGCCTTCGGCCATTTTCAGGTAAGGATGATCCGCGATAAAAGCTTCATCAACGGATGCACCTATCGCGTACGCAGCCACCAGCTTTTCGGAAAACGCCTCATCCTGGCCCACATCCGAGAGAAGTCTCAGCACCATATACGCTCCCTGCGAATATCCGAAGAGGACGACCGGACGGCCCTGATTCAGGTTATTCCAATAATAATCCCATGCGTTTTTTACGTCCTCATATGCGATATCATTATAGACGGTCTGCTTCGAATCATCCGTGGTTCCGCCGATCAGATTTCCGGCATCATCCATGTAGCATCCCAGGGTTGCCTGCTGATAATAAGGCGCATATACGTCGGCGAAATCGCTTACGATTCCTTTCTCCATGTTGAAGGTCTTCTCAAAACGGAGCGCCGTTCGCATATTGCTTATATCCTCGTTATCGGGTATCAGGCCATGCATATTTACGGTAGGCACGATCATAAAAACATCCGCATCGTGCGTGGGCGTCTCCGGCTTTGCGATCCATGAGTCGGTCAGCGCATAGTCCATGGGCCTGCTGATACGCTCCATATCATAAGTAAAAACTTCATGAATTTCCTGGTCATATCCGCTGTAAAATCCTTTTGGCATGCCCAGAACGATCCGGGCGCCGCGGTTATAGCTGATCAGCATCTGCTTCGCGGTTCTGTCGACGGAGATGCCTTCGATCTCGCCCTGCAGCGTGACATCGTCCAGGCTTCTTTCCAATATCACGGGGGCATAGCTTCTGTCGGGATTCACCTGACAGCGGTATATGTGGTCCGGTTCACCGAAATCCGCCGTTCCGTCATCGGCTGTGATGTACAGCCATCCGTCATAATACGCGATGCCCTGGATCCACTGCGGCGGCGCCTGCAGATGAATCTTGCCGATATATTCGCCGCTCTCCAGATCATAATTGTACAGATATCGTCCGCTCTCTCCTTCTGCCCAGGAACAAAGCCAGATGCATTTATTGTCGGAGTCTACCGCTATGCCCGACACTTCAGTCTGGCCGCTTTCCTCCGCGATCGGATACGTGCGCACAAGCTCCATTGTTTCCGCATCATAGACAGCGATCTGAATGTTGTCCGCGGCTCCGTCCATGAAATATTCGACGCCTGCATAGATCTCGCCATTATAAACGTCGATATCCCCGATGTGGTTTACCTCTGCCTCAAATCCGCCAAGCGGGTCCTGCGCCTCCATGACCGGCTTCCAGTCCTTGCCATATTTGGTGAGGGTGGTGCTCCCGCTCACGTAATATGCATCCTCCGACCATGCGATTCCCTGCCTTCCATCCACTTCGTGTGATGAATCCGGCTCATATGTGAAGCCCGGGAGAAGCAGATTCCCGTTCATCTCATAACGCCCCTCCTGCGTGACAGGGGCAAAGTCTGCCATCTGCTCCTCTGCCCGGACTGAACAGGATCCTGCCAGAAGGCATACGTTTAATAACGCACAACATGCGCGTGCTGCGACCTTATTCTTTGTCATTTTATATTTTCTCCTTCTGTATGAGTCAGAGGGACAGGTTCCTTGACTCATTGTTGTGTAACCGGACGGTCTGACAGGGTCAGGTTCTCCAAGCATTCTGTGATTCTGTGCGGTCTGACCCATAATGAGTCAGGGGGCAGGTCCAATGTCATTTAGTTAAGTCGTAACGATGCTCAAGAAACCTTGAGATCTCAATCTGCACAGAGGACACTGGGAGCTTAACTAGATGACATTGGGACAGGTCCCTTGACTCATGAATCAAGGGACCGTCGCCAGGCTCATCCACGACTCATGAGTCAAGGGATCTGTCCCCCTGACTCACTGACTCATAATAATCCTCCAGCCTCGTCCTGGCTTTCTCATACACGCCTCGCAGTCCCGGATCGAACTGTGTCCCCATTCCCTCTATAATAATCGCATTTGCCTTCTCAAAATCGAAGGCTTCCTTATAGACACGCTTGCTCACAAGCGCGTCATAGACGTCCGCAATGGCCATGATCCTTGCCTCGACCGGGATCTGCTCACCGGCCAGCCTTTCCGGATAGCCCGAACCATCCCATCTTTCATGATGGTAGTGAGCGACATTTTCCGCCACGACCTTGAAGGACTCGTCATCGGTATGGAGCAGAATCTCATGGATAACTCTGGCCCCTTCCGCGGCGTGCTGCTTCATCTTTTCAAATTCTTCGTCCGTAAATCTGCCCGGCTTTCTCAGGATACTGTCATCAACGGCGATCTTGCCCAGATCGTGCATGGGAGCCGCCTTGATCACATCTCTGCAGAACTCTGCGAAGAGGAGAATCGATCCCTCCTTTCTGATCTCATCGATCAGGATGCGCACGCCTTCGCTGGTTCTCTTGATATGCCCGCCTGTGGAATTGTCCCTGCTCTCAACCATCATCGCAAGGCTCATGATCAGATTGTCATGCATCTCGACAATGTGCCTGGTCTTGGCGTTGACTTCCGACTGCAGTTTTTCATTATACGTATCCAGCAGCCTGATGTATTTCCTGTTGGCCGTATCATCCGTAAAGGTGACAATATATCCATGTCTGCAGCCGCCGTCGTTGAGAAAATTGACGTTAACGTTGTAGATCCTGTCATTTTCCTCATTTCCCGAAGGATCATGCATCGTAAATACGAAGGTATTATTTTCGGGATTTTCCTTGAAGCTGTCCAGATAATGACGAATCTTCTTATCAGTGGGCATACGCTCCACACCATCGTCCACGGAAAGGCCGTTCAGCTCCGGCACCAGGCGTCTGGCAATGGAATTGCTGCCCAGGTATCTATAGCGAAAATCAAAGGAAACATACCCGATCGCCCTTTCCCGAACCATTGAGCCGATCACCGTTTCCGCGACGTCGTACAGATTCATTCTGACAGAAATCACCAGGTACATGATCTGGGCGAGCAGATAACCATGGGGCATAAAATCCATCCTTCTGTATATCCGCTTTCCCCAAAAATAGCTGAGCAGAACGATCATGTAAGGGATCACCAGGAGCAGAATGATGGTCCGCGGAACCCGGCTTTTTTTGAACCACGACCAGCAGATGGCCAAAAATCCGGCAGCGAAGAACAGCACAACGACCGTATAATATGCGGTATGCATCCACCCGTATTCCCTGTTAAGCACAGAAACGCCATCGATGATCTCAAATGACATGCTCCTGTAAAAGCCCCCACCATAACCAATGGTCAAAGAGCCGGCAAATGTCACGCAGCACACTACAAAGAGCAGTACCCGGATCCCCCGCTTACAATTGATATGGCATAGATTGAAAATGCACAACAGGATAAAAAGCTGAAGGAATGTTCCTCCCAGGTACGTAATCTTCATGGCTGCAACAGCCTCATCCAAGCTCCGTGAGACACTGAACATGAAATGCCCCAGACAGGCGATAGGAATAAATGTAAAGATCAGGCAGATATTCACATTAAAATGACTGTGCCAGCTGTAAATGTATAAGACAGAGCAAAAAAGTGAAGCCGCCACTACGCTACCATATAGTATAGGGATCAACAACCCACCTCCTTCCTTTCAATACAATGAGTCAGAGGGACAGGTTCCTTGACTCATTATGAGTCAAGGAACCTGTCCCCCTGACTCATTTCTCATTGTATCAAATCATACTGCACAGTGCGATAAAACAGCTCCCGTATCCTGTACGGATCATTGGTCTCCCCCAGCACCCACATCATCTTCGTCACGGCAGCTTCCAGGGTCATGTTATATGCTTCCAGAACAGGATACTGATCTTTCAGTTCCTTCCCCACCTGATATACACTCATGTCACTCCCTTCGTAAGGGACCTGGGTCATCATCAGAATCGACCGGCCGGATGACAGCCAGTTCCCCATTGCCTTTGCCAGAGCTCCCTCACTGCCTCCCGGGAGACCGCCCATGCCAAATGACTGGCAGATCAGTGCCCGATATTCTTCGGCCTGCAGCCGATCCAAAACGACAGTATCCATGCCTGGTATCAGCGTAAGGAGCAGGATCCTCGGCTCCAGCTTGTGATAAAATACCGGTTCGGCTCCATACATATACTGCTTCGGCGGAAGGTAACGGATGATCTTGCGGTTCCGGATCACCGCGGTCTCCGGATAATCCACACTCGCAAATGCATTATAACTCTTTGAGCGTTCCTTCCTCGCCCGGGTTCCCAGGATCACCTTCCCGTCAAATACAAGGCTCACATCATGGGAATCCGGATCCGCGGCGTACAGAAAGCTATGGATCAGATTTCGCTTTGCATCAGTATCGTTATTGGCCATGGATTTCTGCGAGCCGGTTACAACGACCGGTTTCGGAGAATTCTGGATCAGATAGGAAAGGGCCGCAGTTGTGTAAGCCATCGTATCCGTTCCATGAGTCACCACAAATCCGTCATATTCCCGGTAGCATTTTTCGATCGTACCGCTCCCCATTATGTCAAGCGATTTTTAATCAAATCTGCAAGATTTTTATCGGAGCCTCCCATTAGCTATCTGCTATTTCACCGAATTAGCAGATCATCTCACACATTTCCATCACATGAACATGATGATAAACGAAAGAATC
>JAFWDX010000120.1 GCA_017515945.1 Blautia sp.
GACTCACACGCATGTGCGAGTCAAGGAACCTGTCCCCATGACTCGCCCATGAACGCTGTTCACAGAATGTTTGGAGGGCCTGACCCCAGTCACGGATCTCCCGGATCCGAAAGGTAAGCGTGGATGACAGCCTGGCCCCAGTTCAGGCTGGATGTGATATTATAGTCCTGAAGCTCTCTGGTAAAAAAGTCAAAATAAGCGTTGGAATACACCGGGATCATGGGAAGCAGCTCCGTAAAGCGTTCCTGAAAAGCCAGCCATTTCCTGCAGTAGCCCTCTACATCTCCCGGCTTGGTCCGGCGCAGCTGTACGGCCAGCTCATACAGCCGGTCGTCCGAAAGAGCTGTGGTATTGTACTGTCTGATCCCTTTTTCAGTACCCGTGTCCGGCTTAAAGCTTTCGGAAGGATCAAACACGATATCAAAGTTGGAGGCCAGATAGATCATCTGGCAGCTGCGCTCTTTTCTCCGATAGTAAAGGTCCAGCACTTCATCCATGGGAAGGGTCCTGATCGTCAGACGCACGCCGGCTTTGGCCAGGTGTGCGCCAAAGACCGTATCCAGGCAGGACACGACTGTATTGCCTTCCGGGATCACCAGGGTCAGCTCCAGCGGCACGTACCTGTCCTTCTGTTTTTTGCACCGGACATCGTCCCTGGTCCCGTCAAAGCGTTCGCCCTCCTCGTTCCAGATCCATCCGTCCTGCTCCAGCAGTTCCGACGCCTTTTCCACATCCAGGTCATAGACCGTCAGATCATCCAGTTCCTGCTGCATCAGCTTGTACATCCACTGGCCGATCCCGTAGCATCCGTCCGCGCGCAGACCGTATCCGCCTACGTATTCATCCACGAGCGCGTCTTTGTCAAGACAGCAGGCGACAGCCTGCCTGACCCTGATACTGTCCACAGGCTCCTGCTCACAGCAGAAGCTGAAAAAGCTCAGCCCGTTCCGCGGATAACTGCTCATGGAAAAGCCACCCGCGGCTGTAGTCAGACTTTTCTGCTGCTGCGCGGCTTTGAGCTTTCCCTGAACCAGGTCCGTTCCTTTCCGGATCACATCGGCATTGACACACCTGCTGATCAGCCCCACTTCTCCTTTTGCGAGGGCATCAACCAGTTTTTCACCGGGCATGGTCTTATACGTCAGGTGATCGATGGAGGGACGCTCGCCGCGTGAATTGCCTTTATAATATGGATTGATCTCAAATTCGGCTGTCTCTCCATCAAAGGACAACAGACGGTATGGACCGCTGGTCACGGACGGATGGGAAAGATAACCTGTATCCCCGTCCAGAATGGTCCTGCGCAGAAGTTCTTCCGTGAACAGAGGCTTTCCGAGGGTTTCATCCTCATTGGTAATATAAACGCCTTCTCCTTCGTCTGCCACACGACAGCCCGGAGCGATCACATCGATCGGAACCGGTGTGCAGTCCAGCAGCTCCAGCTCATAAAAATACGGCAGATATTCATGGCTGACCGTGACGGATAAGGTATGGGTGTCCAGGAGCCTCACACCGGTCAGACAGGGCGTCTCTCCCTCCATATAAGAACGGCAGCCTTTGATATATTCCGGATTTTTTGATCCGGCGCCAAGCCCTGCCATCTCAGGAGAAACACTGAGCAGGAAAGAAAACACATAATCCTCTGCCGTGATGGGCGTGCCGTCGCAGTAAAACAGGTCCTGACAGATCGTCAGTACATATGTCCTGTCCTCCCGGCTGTCTTCGGTGACTGCGGCACCGCTGACCACGGACGGATCAAATCTGAAAACACCTTCCGCAGCATCCCATTCCACCAGGTCATAACCATGCAGAAGTGTACGGACATCCAGATCAGTGACTGAATTTCCCCACATCTGCGTAAAGAAATTTCCGTCGAAAGGGGTCGTCGTGCCAACCGTCAGTTCCTGTGACAGCGGATCCGCTGCCGCCCTGCCCGTATCGGGAGCGATCAGAGCAAGCAGCAGCGCGAGGAATATGCCTGTTTTTCCTTTCATACTTTTCCCCCTTATCCGTAACTGTTCAGTCATAATCTCCTTCACAGTTCTTCGTAACTGTTCAGTCACAAGTTCCTTCAAGGTACCGTTATTCTTATTCTATGCATTCGCCTGCATTCAGGCTGACACTGCCGACTCCCAGCGGGACCTCATAATCCGTGATCACGACAGCGTCCGCCGCCGCACGGACCGTCGACAACGAAACATTGCCTGTCTGTCCGGAGACCGTGGAAGCAGCCACAGGCACGACCACCACAGCAGCCGGATCCGAGCCTGTGCCTGTCCCATCCGTGTTGTTCGTGGGATTCACCGGGTCTGCGGGTTCATCCCCAGGCTGCCATGGGTCAGGCTGCGGCCGGGTGGATGAATCAACGGTATAAAACACCGTGATCTGTGTGTTTCTCGAGGGCATCTGCCCCGCCACCGTTGCCTGAGAAGGCCTGTAGCCGGCCAGCACAGGAGAGGCAACCGAATACTCCTGTCCCGTCTCGAGAACTGCTTTATAAGGCGGGGCTGCCTGCCTCCCGTCGGCAAATACATAAAATATTTCCAGTGTATATTTCTCTTTGGTATAGAATACTTTAACCGTTTTGTCTTCCGTCAGCGTGCCCCAGACTACAGCCTTATCCGGCACATACCCCGGGATTGGCGGGGAGACCACACGATACGCGTCGCCGTATTCATATGTACCGCTGTAGGTGTCCATCAGCTCACCATCCCGATAGTAGCGGATCCGCAGCCGAAGCCTGTCACCTGTCGGCTTTTCCGCCTCTGAATGTCCGCCGGGGGTATCGTCAGCTTCCTCGACTTTTCTGCCGACGGCGTAAGCATTATTGTAGATCAGCCCGCGGATCACATCCTGCCTGGTCACCACATATCTGGTCACAAAGGTACGGCTTTCACCAGGTTCAAGAACCTGTATCAGCTCATAGAAATCCGTCAGTTCATCCACAACCTCAACATTCGAATATGGGACATTGCCGTCATTGGATACGGTGATCGCATACTCGACGGTTTCGTCCTCATGAACGACGCCTTTCGTCAGAACCTCCTTGGCGACATTGAGCGTGAGATCAATATCCTCCAGCTCCGCTCCGATCTCGCCCACGCCCTCCGGCGTCTTTATATCCAGGCCCTCCGGTCTGGGAATCGGATCACCTGCAGCCAGTGCATGATTGACCAGCGTGCCGGCCAGAATGTCGTCACTCGTTACTGTATACTCCGTTACGTAGTTCCTGGTCTCACCGACGTGCAGCACATCGATAAATTCGTTGAGTCCGGTCAGCGCGTCACTCACCTTGACGTTCTCATAGTCCACATTACCCATATTGCCGACTACGATCTCATAATAAATGGTATCCCCCAGTCCGAAGGGATGATCCGGATCCGCGTTCAGGATCCGTTTGCTCACCTGCAGCTCTGTATTGAGGTCGATGATGGAAATCTCCACCGTAATCCTTGTCTGTACAGGGATCGGTCTGGTCGTAACAGCAGGATCATCTATATCATCGGCTTTGACGGTGATGATATTGTGCACAGAGCCGTTGATCACATCCTCCATGGAAACCGTATAGACACCCTGGATAAAGACGACATCTCCCTCAGAGAGATATTCGATTTCCTCCAGTCTGCCCGAGATGGTATCCTCCACCACGATGTTCGTCAGCGGCACATTGCCGAAATTCACGACCATGATCTCATATTCCACCTGGTCCCCCGGCGAATAAAACTCTTTGCCCGACAGAACCTCCGCATTGACGGCAAGCGGACGATAGTTGTCCGGATCCGGAATGAGCGGCGCCGGTGCCGGCGTCGGTCCCGGTGTCGGTGTCGGCTCCGGTGCGGGCAGTACGGTCAGCGTTCCATACACAGGATAGATCATGTAGTTCTCAGACTGTGTTCCGTCACGGAAGGTATACGTAAACACATTGTCCTGCTCCCCGGGCTGTGTAATACTGCCGGTCACCTCTGCAAGGATGCCTTCACCCTCTGCAAAGCCATCTCCGCTTACTGATATTCCACCCGCGGTGAGCGCTTCTCCGTCATATACTTTTTCGGCGCTTTCACTTGTGAGCACCACTTCCCTGGGTCTTATGATCAGTGTACCCGGAACGACCCTCACATTTGCATACTGATCCTCACCAGACAGGTTCCATGTGAGGGTATTATTATGAGCCGCCGAATCATCGGTGTTCACAGCCAGACCCTGGCTTTGTACGGTCAGCTCATCTCCTGCAGGAAGGACAAAACGGATACCGTCAGAACCGGCTGTGCCCTCAAGTCTCTGCCCGCCGTATGTCACGCTCACACCCGCGGCGGTATGCGGCAGGCCGTCATAAAGCCAGCTGCCGTCATCTGAGCGGATGATCAGCTCATGTGTGTCCTGCGTCACGATAAGCGTACCGTATACAGGTGTGATCTCATAATTCTCCGCCCGGGTACCATCCTGCATCTCCCAGGTGAAACGGTTATTTCCCTTCTCACCGCCGACAAAGGTCTGACTGCCTGTGACATTGATGTGGACGCCCTCTCCATCGACAAATCCGTCTCCGGAGACAGTCGTCTTGTGCTCTGTGAGTGGCGTACCGTTGTATTCCCGGCTCGCCGAGCCGCTCGTGAGGATCACGTTGCGCGGCGTAACCTCCAGACTCCCGAAAACGGTCGTGACCGATTCATAGCTGTCCCTGTTGGACAAGGTATAGGAAAACCGGTTGTTGCCCATGCCGCTGTCCGCCACATCCGTCACAGACGCAGGCTCCGTGATGGTCAGGGTATCACCGGTAGGCAGCGTAAAGGTCTGTCCGCTCTCATCACCCATGACAACAGTCTCACCGTACGTGACCTGGTATACCGGCATCGTATGGGGCTGACCGTCATACACCCAGGTCCCGCTGCCCGAACTGATCAGCAGATTCTCCTCGCTGACTGTAACGGTCAATGTCCCCTCGGTCATGGTGATGTGATAATTTTCAGCCTTTGTGCCCTCCGTAAAACTGTAAGTAAATGTATTGGCACTGCTGCCCGGCTGCGTCTGGCTTCCCGTCATCTCACAGACGATTCCCTCGCCGTCCGCAAAACCGTCTCCTTCCCAGGTCACACCGGCAGCCGTCAGCGGCTGCCCGTCGTATGCCCGTACAGCCGATGCGCTTGTCAGGATCAGTGTCCGCGCATTGATCAGGAGCGTTCCTTCGGAACGAGAAATGGTGAACTGCCCGGTCACATCGTTCCCGTATGCATCTCTGACAACCGGATCACCCACGATCTCGTTTACGTAGACACCCGCGTCCGTCCCGACAGTCCCGGCATGCAGCCCGTCCACAAAGTATTCGTGTCCGTCCACGCTCACCTGCATGGGCATTTCCAGTGCCGGCGCCTCCTTTGGCGTTCCGTCATACAGAACCTTTGCATCTTTGGATGTAACAGTGATCTGATATTTCTCCGCCCGGTCTGTAACGGTAAGCGTGCCATAGATCACGGTGATCTCATAATTTTCCGCCCGTGTTCCGTCCCGCAGCGCGTATGTGAAGGTATTATCCGAACTGCCGGGCATGGTCTGTTCACCGGTCACAGTATAGTCAGCGCCCTGTCCCCGTGCAAAACCGTCTCCCGACACGGTTACCTCAGGCGCGGTCAGAGCCGCACCATTATACTGCCCGCGGGCATCCGCACTGGTCAGTGTCACCGGACGCCGGGTCACTGTCAGGGCTCCTCCCTCATAGCTGATATGGTAATAGGATGAATCATGAGCCCCTGTGATCACAGCCTGATCCGGATACACATAACCTGTACCCGCATCCGTCTGCCCCCCGGAGGCATGTACCTGGGCAAGCACATCTCCAGGCATCAGGCCGACAGCCTGCACATCGTCCGGTCCCTGTGCCGTAAGCATGGTGCCGTCGTAGACCTTTGTTTTGTCCAGGACCTTTATGGTCAGATCCTTCTGCATAAAGACTGTAAAGGACCGGCCTGATCCGGTACCGACAGTATGACTCTGCCTCTCAAAATATTCCCCGCTGTCATTATCTTTGATATGGTGCAGCGTATATCCCGGGATGGCCGTATCGATCCGTACAGAGTCTCCCGGCCTGCATTTCGTGCGGGTCGTCTCCCGGCCGGGGATCGGAGTGCCGGTCATGTCCACCCACTCCGTCTGCACATCCACCATGTCCGTTACATAGTAGAAATATACGGTATTGGATGTACTGTCTGCCCCGAGCTCGATGGTTTTTGTCAGCTCCTCCGGATAATAATCCCGGTATGCGGGATCCGTGACAGCCGCTGCCTTCACCGTGAGCCTGGCATAAGAGTCTTCTATTTCGCCTGTCAGATCTTCTGCCACGCGGATCGAAGGATCCTCCTTCAGCACGAAACGGACCGTATAACTGAGCCGTTCCTTTTTCGGCACATATTCAAATATCAGAATGTTTTCCGACGCGTTTACACTCAGGCTGAGGGACAGACTGGTCTGCTCCGGAACATAACCCGCCACCGGCACAGCCTGTTCGGTGATCCTCTGCCCGGGATGGAAGGAACGGTTTTCAACGGTTTTTTCGGTGTAAAGGGCCTTGTCCGTATCCTTCTGGACATATTTTACGGTATATCTGAGGGGAACCGCTTCCCATCGCGCGTACAGCGTCAGATCCGAATAAACAGGTGCGCTTCCCGGGTAATACCTCTCGCCGCCCGATGCAAGGGTATACCAGCCTGTGAAGCTGTAACCCTCACGGACCGGTTCCTCAGGAACCGTGTCCATCCTTCCGCTTTCCACAACTGTTCTGCGCCAGATCGTTTCGGTACCGTCATGATCAGTCCTGTACGTTACGGTATACTGTGGAGGGATCCATTTCGCATACAGCACCACATTACTGCCTGGCATGACCGTAAATGTATATGGCGTCTGCAGCGCACTGTCTGCATACCAGCCGCCCCAGGAGTAATCCTCCTTTCCGGCCGGCGGGACAGGCACATAATCATATTCCGATGAAGAGATATCCGCCTCATACAGAATGCCTTCCTTTGCGCGCAGAAGGGTTCCCGCATCATAATAATCGATCGTGAACGCGTCACGGTCATAGTAAAAATTATAGACATAGATGCCGTCGGCATAGCCGCTCGCGGGATATCCGGCCGGGGAACCGTTGTGGATCCGGTAGCCGCTTATATCCTTTGCGCCGAGATTGGACGTGTTTAACCCGGTCTGGGTATATGCGTCCTCCACTGCATAGGTTCCGTCCGGCTGCTGCAGCCAGTACTTCGCGCTCCTGTTCTGGGAGGACGCCGTCCAGCCCGCCGTGTATGTCATCACATGGGCGCTGTCCGCACTGCTCACGTTCTGCCAGATCAGCTCATAACGCTTTGTGATATAATTTGCGCCGGCTCCGGACCAGTACCGGAAATACTGTTTTCTGTCAGCCGTATCATAGATCTCCTCAGCCGAGGAAGGCCACATAGCGGAGATATCCTGTCCCAGCACAACATCCTCGATGCGGTAGCCGGAGCCGGACCAGGTATTGCCGCCGATGGTGATCCGTCCGGATCCTCTGGCGATATTGAACACCAGGGTATATCGGATCAGTCTGTAATAATATGGGAGCACCGCGCTGCCGTCCGCTTCGATCACAACGGAGGAAGCGGCATTTTTGTCAGCGGCCGGCTCATATCCGTCGTCAGGCGCTCCGGCATTTATCTCATCTGCACGGACCACAGTGCCTGCCTCTGCCCGCCGTCCGGTTTCCGAATGATC
>JAFWDX010000006.1 GCA_017515945.1 Blautia sp.
CTGTTCAGTCAGCACCTCGCATTTACTGCGAGGTGCGTGAGACAAAAGTTGAACAGCCAAGGCCAGGCGCACTTCCAATGCGACGAAAGGAGCCTGCGCCTGGCCTCGTAACTGTGAAGGAGCTTGTGACTGAACAGTTACGAACGCGCGAGTATAAACCAGGATCGTTCCGTTTTCAGGTTTTTCGATTTATTGGTATAGACGAAAATTTAAAAATGTGTATAATGGAGGGATAGGTTTATAAGTAATATTGTAACTGTTCAGTCGGCACTTTGCATTTACTGTGACACCGCAGGCGTGCCTTGGCAGGTGCGTGAGATAAAGGCAGAACAGTTACGTAATACTGAAGAGGAGACAGGAGATGAAAAAATCGCTGATTTTACTGGCAGCAGCCCTGTCTGCGGCAACGCTGACCGGATGTACCAAGGAGAAACTCCAGGAGCTGGTTGCACCTGTTGTGGCGGAAGTTCTGGCTCAGCAGGAGGAAGAGGCCGCTGCTCATAACCAGGAGGAAGAGGCTGCTGATATTCCAATCATACCGGAGATAGATACGAACATCCGTATCCATCCGGGTTCCCGTATCGCAGTGGTCAGCAAGACTGTGAAAGGAGAGTTCTGGTCCCTGGTACAAAAGGGAATGAAGCAGGCCATAAAGGACATAAACGATGCTTATGGTTTCAGTAAAGACGAACAGATCCGCATGACCTTTGAGGGGGCCGATGATGAACAGGATGTCAACACACAGATCAATACGCTGGATGCGGTGATCGCGGAAAATCCGGACGTCCTGTGCCTGTCAGCCAGCGATATGGACTCGTGCCTGGCCCAGCTGGAAGCTGCCCAGGAAAACGGGATCCCGGTGGTTGCCTTTGATTCCAATGTCAGTGAATCGGATATGATCTGCGCCTTCCGGGCTTCTGACAACAGGAGAGTCGGCGCGATCGGGGCCTACCGGCTGTCGGCAGCGATCGGCAAGATGGGCAAGGTAGCGATTTTTTCCGCCCAGAGCAAGACACAGAGTGTACAGGACAGGATTCAGGGTTTTATGGATCAGATCAAGGGTTATGGCGATATCGAGGTTGTTGAAACCGTTTTTATAGACGAGGTCGAGAATATGGAGGAGGCCATGGATCAGGTCCTGGCTGATTATCCTACGCTCGCCGGTGTCTTTTGTACCAATGCGGATATCTCTGACATGTACCTCGCTATGGAAAAGGATGAGACCCGGGACAGCGTGGCCATGGTAGGCGTGGATGCGACCAGAAAGCAGCAGGAGGCTGTCCGTGATGGTACGGAGGTGGGAGTCGTTTCACAGCATCCCTTTGCCATCGGTTATCACACTATCTGGGCGGCGGCACAGGCCAGCGGTCCTCACCGACAGCTCAAAGACATTCCCAGAGAGATTCTGATCGCTCCGGTATGGATCGATGCTTCCAATATCGATAATGAGGCATATCAGGAGTATCTGTATTAAATTGTATTGACTGAACAGTCAGTAACTGTTCAGCCAGTACCTCGTATTTACTGTCGACGCTTCATTGCACGGCCGGAGGAAATATGGTATTCTTTCACAGAAATGGGGAAAAAGATCCTTCAGATCTAAATGAGATCCTGCGGAACCTTGTTCTGCTGTCACAGCTGGGATTGAGCCTGATCACGCCTCTGTTGCTGTGTCTGGGACTTTGCTGGTGGCTGACGATACGTTTCGGGATCGGAGGCTGGGTTTTTATCCCGGGCTTCTTTTTCGGACTGGGCGGCTCCGCCATGACAGGATATAAGGTATATCTGGCTCATTGCAGAGATCTGCAAAAGGACGACAGAGGAGAGAAGATTTTTTTCAACAGGCATGAGTAGGGAGCCGCAGCCTGGCTCCGGGAGTGACAGATGGCTGAAAATGAAAAAGTGCGGATGGCGCCTGCCGTCAGGCAGGAGACCCGCAAGGTTGCAATATACGTGATCGTTGGTGTTGTCCTCATGTGGGCCGGATTTGCGGTCGGGCACAGAGTGGATCCGCAGAGGATACCGTTTGATTATACTGTGCTGCTTGGTGGACTGGGCGGGGGAACTGTGGCCGTGCTCAATTTCCTGCTGATGGGGATGACGGTCCAGAAGGTTGCATCCTCTGAGGATGAGCAGCTGGCCAGGAGTATGATGCGCGCCAGCTATTCCCGGAGGATGATGATGCAGATGCTCTGGGTGGTGGCGGCGATCGTCGCTCCATGCTTCCAGTTCGTGGCAGGACTTCTCCCCCTGCTGTTCCCCGGAGCGGGGATCCGGCTGGCAGGGGTGCTCGGAGCTCTTAAGGAAAGATAACCCTGCGGCACACGTCAGGTGGGCCGGTGGTTATATTAGAGCGTCTTAATACGCGGAACTCCACGTAATTAGAGGCTCTGCATATACCGCGGCGACACATTTCATTTTCTGTTTAGTTGTCCCCGCGAGTATATACTGCTTTACGTCTCTGTGATCCGGAGGCGGAGAGCATTCGTAACTGTTTATTTAAATTTATTTACAGTTACGGGCATTTTATTCTTCAGGCAAAGGAGGTGTAAACGAATATGGAAGTTGATATATCGGGTGCCAGGATATTTTTTACTCTTCCTGTTGATTTCCCGATACTTGGCAGACTGAGTATCACCGAGACACTGGTGGTGAGCTGGATCGTGATGGCATTGATTACTGGCCTGTGTATCTGGCTGACCCGGGATCTCAAGGTGGAAAACGTTTCCAAAAAACAGGCTCTCGCCGAAATGATCGTGGATACGGCAAACAACTTTGTTGTTGGCAACATGGGAGAAAAATTCCGTTATATGATCCCCTTTGTATCCGCATTGTTTGCGACAAGCGTGGTATCCAATCTGATCAGCCTTGTCGGGCTCCGGTCTCCGACCGCGGATCTTTCTGTGGAAGCGGCCTGGGCTGTCGTGGTCTTTATCCTGATCACTTCTCAAAAGATCAAGGCCGGCGGTGTGTTGGGTTATCTGAAAGGCTTTACCCAGCCTATTCCGGTGC
>JAFWDX010000121.1 GCA_017515945.1 Blautia sp.
CCCGGTGTGACCATCGTCCAAAAAAATGCACGAGACCAGGCCGCATGGCTCTCTTGGAACGCGGGCTAAGAGGCTGTCGTCTATGGCCGAATAGCCCGCGTTCTTAGAGAGCCAGCGGAAAGGGCTCGGGCGTGTTTTTAGTGGTCACACCGGGGGATCCATCCAGCGCTGCCTGCCGTGAAGGGAGTCGAAGCCCGGCGTCCGGTTCCCGTGACTCATTTTAAAGTCCGCTTCCCTTTTCGGCCAAAAAGAGGTATAATGGACACGCAATAACAAGAATGAAGGGAGATTCCCAGTCATGTACGAAATCGATTTGAGCACCCCTGCCGCAGTCCATTTTATCGGGATCGGCGGTATCAGCATGAGCGGACTGGCTCAGGTCCTGCTGGACAAAGGCTTTGCCGTTTCCGGGTCGGACACCCGTCCTTCACTGCTGACACGCGCCCTTGAGGAAAAAGGCGCCGCTGTTTTTTACCCTCAGCGCGCGTCCAATCTCCCGGACCGGCTGGATGCCGTCATTTATACCGCCGCTATAAATCCCGAAAATCCCGAATATCAGGCAGCGCTTTCCCGAGGCGTACCCATGCTCACCCGGGCACAGCTCCTTGGCCAGATCATGAAGGGATATGGCACATCCATCGCCGTTGCCGGGACCCATGGCAAGACGACCACGACCTCCATGCTCGCCCATATCCTGATGGAAGCGCAATGTGATCCCACCATCAGTGTAGGCGGCATTCTTCCTTCCATCGGGGGCAATATACGTGTGGGCAAGTCCGACGTGTTCCTTACGGAGGCCTGTGAATATACCAACAGCTTCCTCAGTTTTTTCCCGACGCTCGGGATCATCCTTAACATGGATGCGGATCACCTTGATTTCTTTAAGGATATCGATGACATCCGCCATTCTTTTGCACGCTTTGCCCATCTGCTTCCTCCGGAGGGCACACTGGTGATCAACGCAGACACGCCATGTCATGAACAGGTGACCGAAGGTCTGCCCTGCCATGTCGTCACCTACGGTCTTGACAACGAAGCAGACTATACAGCCTGTGATATCACCTGGGACAAATATGGCCACGCATCCTTTACCGTCCGTTTCCAGGGCAAAAAGATCGGCAGTTTTTATCTGAAAGTACCCGGCCTGCACAATGTATCAAATGCCCTGGCCGCGATTGCCGCGGCGCGGGTCATCGGTCTGGATACGGATGTGATCACGCGCGGCCTTGGCAGCTTTACCGGAACTCAGCGCCGCTTTGAATACAAGGGCCAGATCGGTGAGGTCACGATCATCGACGATTATGCACATCATCCGACAGAGATCGCCGCGACCCTCAGGGCAGCCGCCGTATATCCGCACCGCAGACTGTGGTGTGTTTTCCAGCCCCACACCTACACCCGCACCAAAGCACTGCTGGACGAATTCGCGCAGGCACTGAGCGCCGCCGATGAAGTGGTCCTGGCGGACATATACGCCGCCCGGGAGCACAATGACATAGGGATCACCTCTGAGGATCTCAAAGTCCGGATTGAAGAGCGCGGGACTTCCTGTGCATACTTCCCGACCTTCGATGAGATCGAGCAGTATCTTCTCTCCCGCGCTCAGCCGGGAGATGTGATCCTGACCATGGGCGCCGGAGATGTGGTAAAAGTCGGAGAGCATATTCTCGGATTATGACCGGAACACAAAGGGCCGCAAGGGGCACACAAGGGGACGGTCCCTTGTGCGCCCCTTGCAGCCCTTTGTGTTCTCTTCCGACAAAAAAATACTTTTACCGACAAAAAACCCCTGATTTTCCGCACTTTGCGTTACTTGTCCACACTTTCCACAGTCTGTCCGCCTTCCGGTTTCCCTTATGCACATAAGCTGAAAAAAACGGCAGACCGCGCATTTCATCCGGTTTTTCCCCGTTTTCCCCACTTTCCCCACAAAGATCATGTGGATAACTGTGGAAAAAGTGTCTATTCTCATCATCATTCGATTGTGCTATAATTCTTCTCACGAAGCGCGGCTTCCCGCCTTTTACTCGCGCGATCAAAAAATACCTGATTTTCCGCGCGGCATATGCAGAGGCTCTGGATACACAGGATCAAAGCAACTGTGAAGGAGTTTGCGACTGAACAGTTACGAATCAAAGATTTCCAGGTATCAAGGCCTTCTTGTTTAGAGGGAAGTGACTCGTACAGAGGGAACGATCATGAGTAAGATTTATCTGCAAAGTGTTTTTCAACCGGACGCGATCCTGCTGTCCAGCCAGTTTATCGACAAATATATGCCCCGTGCAAACGGCGAGTTTGTCAAAGTTTACATATATCTGCTCCGCTGCCTGTCCGACAGGAATATGGAGCCCGCACCGGGCAAGATCGCTGACCGCCTCCTCTGTACAGAGGGGGATATTTTGCGCGCTCTGCGTTATTGGGAGTCGGAGGGACTGCTGTCCCTGAGGTTTTCCCCGGAGGGTGAGCTTCAAGAGATCGATCTTTGCCAGTCCGGACGCGCACAGGCAGCTGAACGTCCTGCGCCTGCAGCGCCTGCTGCGCAGACGGGTATGATCAGTCCCGCTTCCTCCGCTCCTGATACGCGGGCCCAGGGGGAACAGAGAACCGGACGCAGTATCGAAGAGTCCACGCTCACGCCGGACAGGGCAAAGGAGCTCAAAAACAACGAAGAGATTGCCCAGCTTCTTTACGTTGCCGAGCAGTATCTTGGCAAGACCCTGTCTTCGACAGAGACACGGCGGCTCCTGTTTTTATACGACGATCTCGGCATGAAACCGGATCTCATCGACTACCTGATCGAATACTGTGTAGAGCACGGACATGGAAACATGCGCTACATCGAATCCGTAGCACGGTCCTGGACACAGGACGGGATCACTACGGTGAGCATGGCCCGCGCCCGCACTGCTGCAGGTAAAAAAGACTACTACGCCATCCTTGGCGCCATGGGCATCACCGGACGTGCCGCCGTCGAGAGCGAAACCCGCCTGATGGATGTCTGGCTCGGAGAGTATGGGTTTTCCATGGAAGTGATCCGGGAAGCCTGCAGCCGTACTGTTCTTCAGACAGGTCAGGCCAGCTTTCCATACGCGGACAGGATCCTGTCGGACTGGTTTGCCAAGGGAGTCAAAAACCTGGATGACATAAAGACACTGGATGCGGCACATCAGGTCAAACGCCGTGAAAAAGCCGGGCGCAGCGTGATGCGTGTTCCTTCCCAGACTCCTGTACAGACCCGTTTTCACAATTTTACGCAGAGGGAGAATGACTATCACGAATATGAAAAACTCCTTCTGAATCAGTAGCAACGGGGTAACTGTTCAGTCAGCACCTCGCATTTACTGCGAGGTGGGTGGAACAAAAGCTCAATAGCCAAGGCATAAGGAGGTCCTGTTTTGTCTCTGCAAAACTATCAATATGACGCCATCATGCGTGAATACAGCCGCCGGCAGGCGAGAAACCAGCGGATCCTGACCGGGCGCAGGGCAGAGATCGCCGCCCGTATTCCAAGAGCCGCAGAGATCGACCGCGAGGTTGCCTCCCTCGGTGCCTCCCGGCTGCGCGCCATGTTCTCCGGCAAAGCCGCCGGGATCGGCACGCTCGCTCAGGAGATCGCGCAGCTCACACGGGAACGGGAGGAGTTGCTCACGCAGGCCGGTTATCCGCCTGACTATCTCAGGACGCCCTGTACCTGTGCCCGTTGCCAGGACACCGGTTATATTGACCATGAAAAATGCACGTGCTTTCGCAGCGCGGAGCTCTCGCTCCTTTACTCACAGTCCAACCTTGGTCCCGTACTGGAAACAGAGAATTTCAACCGGTTTTCCCTGGATTATTATCCTGAGGACATGATCCTTGAGTCCACCGGTCTTACTGCGCGGCAGACCGCAAAAAAGGCACTGGAGAGTGCCCGCCGTTTTGTCCGGGACTTTGACAGCACCTTTGAAAATATGTTTTTATTCGGCGATACAGGTGTGGGAAAGACCTTTCTCTCTCACTGTATCGCAGGTGAACTGCTTGCCACAGCCCATCTGGTCCTGTATTTTTCCGCCCAGGAGCTTTTTGACCGCCTGGCCGGCTATACATTCAACAGAGAAGAGACACAGGGAAACCTGTCGGATATCCTGGACTGCGACATGCTGATCATTGATGATATCGGCACCGAGCTTACCAACAGTTTTGTGACTTCTTCCCTTTTTTTATGCGTAAATGAAAGGCTGCTGCGCCGGAAATCCACCTTGATCTCCACCAACCTCAGTCTGGAGGATTTTTCAAGAACCTATTCCGAACGCACCTTTTCCAGGATCGCAGGCAATTATCAGCTCATCAAGCTGATCGGCCGGGACATTCGTATTCAAAAGGTATTAAGGAATCAACTGTAAATGGAACAGGTTATTCAGGATAGTTATTATTCCATTTATTTCATCGCACCAGTATAAACATGAAAGGAGCTTTCGGCTATGGCACAGATCGCAGTGAAGGACATGTCCACCTTACCTTACGGCAGACTGGGACTGATCTCCCTGGAGGGCAGCAGTGACCTGGGAAGAATGGTGGACCAGTGGCTTGTCAAATGGCGGCGTGAAAGGGAATACCCCCTGATCGACACCTTCGAACTCGAGGGATACCGCAGAGACTCCTTCCAGATCAAGGTCAAAACCCCCCGTTTCGGAACCGGTGAAGCCAAGTGCGAGATCACTGAGTCTGTCCGCGGAGACGATATTTACATCCTGGTCGATGTCTGCAATTATTCTCTGACCTACCAGATCGGCCCCTATGTCAATCTGATGTCTCCGGACGATCATTTTCAGGATCTCAAACGCGTCATCGGCGCCATCGGCGGCAAGGCCCGCCGCGTCAACGTCATCATGCCCTATCTGTATGAAGGCCGTCAGGACAAGCGTTCCGGCCGTGAGTCCCTTGACTGTGCCACCGCGCTTCATGAGCTCATCAACATGGGGGTGGAAAATATCATCACCTTTGATGCCCATGATACACGGATCCAGAATGCGACACCGCTCCACGGCTTCGAGACCGTACATCCTTCCTATCAGTTCATAAAAGCTCTGCTGGGAAATGTCCAGGGCCTGAAGATCAATAATGAACATTTCATGATCATCTCGCCTGATGAGAGCGGTATGCACAGAGCCATTTACCTGGCCAATATCCTGGGTGTGGACATGGGCATGTTCTACCGCAGGCTGGACTACAGCCAGGTAGAAGAAAACGGACGCCATCCCATAGCCGCCTTTGAGTTTCTCGGACCCAGCCTGGCAGGCAAGGATGTCATGATCGTGGACGACATGATCTCCTCCGGGAATACCATTCTGGAAATCGCCGAAATGCTCAAACAAAAGGGAGCAAACCGGATCTTCCTGTGCTGCACCTTCGGCCTCTTCACCGACGGCCTTGAAAAATTCGACCAGGCTTACAGCGCCGGGATCTTCGACCGTCTGCTGACCACCAACCTCATTTATCAGATGCCGGAACTGCAGCAGAAACCATATTACATTTCCGCGGATGTGAGCAAATATATTGCACTGATCATCGACACACTCAACCGCGATCTGTCTGTCAGCGGGCTTCTCAACCCGGTTGACAGGATCAATAAGGCTGTCAGTAGCTATAATGCGCTGCAGGAAGTGTAAGACGACTAGAACACAGGGGACGGTCCTGTGTGTGCTTTCACACACAGAACCGTCCCCTGTGTTTCTTACACTTCCTCCAGTTCAATCAGGTTATACCCGATCCCTGCCGCCTCAAGGAGGGATTCCTCCCTCCGGCTGCAGGTACACAGGATCACCTGATGACCAGCGCTCTCCAGCCACTTCAGGACAGCCGTAAGCCGTTCTTCATCATAATTTCCGAACACATCGTCCAGGATCACAGGAAATTCAGCCTTGCCGCACAGAATGTCCGCGCTCGCCATGCGCAGGGCAAAATAGACCTGCTCGATGGTTCCCCGGGACAGCCGGTCCAGAGGAACCATCCGATCCGGCAGACCCACATCGATATGAAGCGCCTCGTCAACCGCCACTTCCCGATACTTCCCGGCAGTGATCCCGGAAAGGATCTCTCCGGTACGTTCACGCAGCCGGTCTCCTACCCTGGCGTGGATCCGGCCGGAGCTGAGTCTGATCTGCTCCATGGCCAGGTTGATGGCCTCGATCTCAGTGTCTTCGGGCGTCGGAAGGCCGAATGAGGCCTCCAGCTCAGCCGTCTCTTCGCGAAGATTCTCCAGGGCAGCCATCCGCTCTTTTTCCTGCTCCGCAAGGCCGTCCAGCACCCATTCGAGTTTTCTGGCTGTCTCCTGCCGGTCTTCCATGCGCTTCTTCCGCTTGCGCAGAACCCGGTCCAGTCTGTCCGACCGGGACCGCAGACCTGCTGCCTTTGTATATACGATAACCGCAGCCAGCAGGCAGACTGCGCCAATGCCTCCCCAAAGTCCGAGCCAACCCTGACTGCCAAGGGTGCCGGCGATCGCGGTATAAAAACCGCTTTGTACCAGCGGACTGTCCAGCCAGGCAGCTCCGGCCAGCAGCAGACCGGCCAGCCCGATAATGGTAAAGGCCACCCCGGCCAGCCGG
>JAFWDX010000007.1 GCA_017515945.1 Blautia sp.
AACACCGGTTCACAGTTTGTTACCGGGGCCTGACCCCATCTTCAAAATCCACAGGCGGTTCCCCGATCCCGATACCCGGTGTCTGCGTCAGCTCAATATCCGGTCCATTATAAACCGGTCCTCCCTGATAGGGATTTTCCGCGCACAGTGACGGTCCGTCCAGGTCGCACATGGTGATCACGGCCCTGGCTCCTGCCAGATGGGCCGCCCCGGATACGGATACTGCGCTTTCCAGCATGCAGCCGGCCATGCAGCGGATCCCGTTTTTCTCAGCCAGGTCGCAGATCCGCATGGCATTGTGGATCCCGCCTGTCTTCATCAGTTTGATATTGATCAGATCCGCTCCGCGTTCTTTGATCAGTCTGTACGCGTCTTCATAGGAAAAGACGCTCTCGTCCGCAAGGATGTCTGTCTTTACCATTTCCGTCACATATTGCATGCCCTCGAAATCGTGGCAGGATACCGGCTGCTCCACCAGTTCGATCCCGAGGAGGGCATCCTCCATCATGCCGATGGTCCGTACGGCCTCCTGTCGGGTCCATCCCTGGTTGGCGTCCACACGGATGGCAGGCCCCATGCCGATCGCGTCCCGGATCGCGCGGATGCGTTCCACGTCCTGCAGGCCGCCTTTGCCGACCTTGACCTTCAGGATATCAAAGCCGTTTTCTACAGCGAGAAGGGCATCCCTGGCCATTGTCTGCGGGTCATTGACGGAGATGGTCAGATCTGTCTTTAATCTCGTACGTATGCCGGCAGTATTGTCTCCGGCCAGATATCTGAACAGAGGAACGCCTTTTTCTTTTGCGATCAGATCGTGCAGGGCGATATCGACCGCGGCCTTTGCCGAAGTGTTTTTGGCGATCGCCCGCTCCATGGCTGCAAAGATCTCCTCCGGCTCATTCAGGTCCATCCCGGTGACTGCGGGCGCCAGATATTCCCGTACGGCGGTCTCGATGGACTGGCGGGTCTCACCGGTGATCACGGCGGTCGGCGGAGCCTCACCGTAGCCCGCTCTGCCATCCTCGTCCTCGATCTTCACGATCAGGTCGTTTACCCTGTCGACTTTGCGCAGAGCTGTCTTAAACGGGGTTTTCAGGGGTATGGAAATATACCCAAGCGAAACTTTTCTTATGTGCATTTTCATCCTCATCCTTCTGAGTCTCGTAACTGTAAAGAAGTTTGTGACTGAACAATTACCGCACGAGTATAAAAAAGAGAGGCACACAGCTTACTGTTCCCTGGGTGCCTCTACATAAACTTCAGGCCTTTTCAGTGATATACGTAAACACGAAGTTTCCGCAGGAGTAGACCAGGCCGTCGTAGTTCACATCATCAAACAGGTAGCTGTTCATGGAATGCAGGATCACGCTGACCGGCAGATCTTCGGCAAGGATCTCTTCACATTTGCTGTAATGCTCCCACTGCTCCGCCTGATCGGAGGTACTGATGGCCGCCTGATACTCAGTGTCATACGCATCGCTCTGGTAGAAGGAGTTGGCGGAACCGGTATTGATGAAGGTTCCAAACATGTTCGAAAGGTCGGTATAGTCCATATACCATCCATAATAGGCAAGGTCATAATCTCCGGTGCGTCTGGCAGCGGAGAAATTCTCCACCTTTTCCACAGTGACGGAATCAATGCCGAGAACCTCTTTCCAGTCATTTACGACCGCTTCGGCGATCTCCTGGCGGCTGTCATTGTTGACGATGTATCTCAGATGCGGGAAACCTTCGCCGTTCTCATATCCGGCTTCGGCCAGCAGAGCTCTGGCCTCCTCGCAGTTGCCCTCATAATCCTCCGGATCCAGCCATGCGGGCGCGTAGTCTGTGAAATCCACGCCGTCCGCGTTAACATAACCGCTGCAGGCGAGCGTCTTGCCCATCTCGTCATTGAGGTCACGAATGCGGATGATGCGGTCACGGTCGATACTGAGGGAAAGCGCTTTGCGGACCCTCTGATCCTTGAGGACTTCATTGCCCTTTTCGCCCAGATTGAACATGACACAGTAATTGTTGTTGCCGGGTACATAAAACAGGCCGTTGCCCTCCATACGGGGTGCCTCTTCGTCCGGGCACAGATCGGAGTACATCAGGTCGCCGCTTTCAAAGGAAGCCAGGGCCGTGCGCTCCTCGCTCGTCAGCATCCAGTTGATCCTGCTGACCTGGACGGCGTCTGCGTCATAATAATCTTCCCGTTTCTCGAGCACCACCTCGGCTTCATGTTCCCAGCCCGTCATGGCAAACGGGCCGTTATAGACGGCCTTGTCCGGATCTGTACCATACGCGTCCCCATTGGCCTCCACATAGTCCTGCCTGGCGGGGTAGGTTGACGGGAATGCGAGCACAGCCGGTACATATGCACAGGGGAATTTCAGATTCAGGATAAGGGTCTTGTCATCCGGCGCTTCATACGACTCGGCAATATCCGTGATCAGAAAAGAATAGTCACCGCCCTGGGCAGCCAGATTATCCCATGCGAACACTAAGTCCCCGGCCGTTACAGGCTGACCGTCGGACCAGGTGATATCGTCTCTGAGCGTAAATGTCCATGTGAGCCTGTCCTCACTGATGTCCGCCGCAGCAGCCTGCCCCAGGACCGGCTCGCCGGCAGCGTCCAGCTTGTAAATGCCCTCATAAAGATGCCTCAGGGCAGACAGGCCATTCAGGAATCCGCTTGTGGCCGTATTGAGCTGCATGGAATCTT
>JAFWDX010000122.1 GCA_017515945.1 Blautia sp.
GGGGGACAGGTCCCTTGACTCACATGCATGTGAGTCAAGGGACCTGTCCCCCTGACTCATTTGACTACAAGGGTAAAATCTCTCACAGGCGAGAGGTTGCCGTCAGTGTCGGAGCAGAGGTACTGGAGCAGGTATTCGCCAGGGACGGAGGTATTGTAGTTTCCGTGGATCTGGATCCTGCGGAAGAGCGTGTATCGGTCGTCTTTGTCGTCTGTGATGTCAGAGACCTGGCCGATGTTGTTAAAGGACCCGCCGGCCTGGATCTCCAGGCGGTCGGTGACCAGGGTCAGTACCGGGGCGGCGGGGTTGGTGATCACGATCGTAGGAGTCGGCCCCGGAGTGGGCGTGGGACCGGTTTCCTCTTCGGCCTCACCGGAGGCTTCCCGGTCCGCTTCGTCCATTTTCGCGATATAGTCCTCGATGGTGTCCGCCTCGTCGGTCATCTGCAGGCGCTGCAGACGCTGACGCGTATTCTGGTAGGAGGTTGCCGCGATCAGGACGGAGAAGGCGCAGATGACGGACAGGACGACAGTCAGCAGATCTTTTCTCATAGCGAGTCCTCCGAGTTCATCTCCTGTTCTTCCAGGTGGATATAGTGCTTGTATTTACCATAGCTGCCGTACCGGCCGTATTTCCCATAATAGCCATATCGACCATAGGTCGACAGGTTGCCGGCGGTGCGGTTGATGATATAACCGATCAGTTTGTCCTCGGCGGCAAAGGCAGACATGCCTTCCCGGATCTCATTCTCGGAGGCCATGTCGCTGCGCACCACGTAGACCACCGCCTGGGCGTATTTCGCCAGGATGGCGGCGTCGGAGAAAAGATGGGCAGGCGGGGAATCGAGCACGACATAGTCGAATCTGTCAGCCAGGGCCTCTGTGAGTCTGTCCATGCGGTCTTCTTTGATGAGGGATGAAAGGCCTCCTCTGTGGGTGCTGGAGGTGATAAGGGCCAGGTCTCCTTTCTGCTGCAGGATCTGGGCCACGCCGGCCTCGCCTGCAAAGAAGTCCGTCAGACCCTGGCTCTCGTGATCGAGGCCGAACTCCCGGGCGACCGTAGGATTGCGGAAGTCACCGTCCAGCAGGACAGTCTTTTTGTGGTTGCGGGCGAAGGCCAGCGCCAGGTTGGCGGCGATCATGCTCTTGCCCTCCTGGGGCAGGGTGCTGGTGACCAGGAGTACCTTTGCGCCGTTTTTCGCCATTTGGTTCTCGATCCTGGTCTGAGCCGTCAGCAGGGACTGAGTAAAGGTCCAGTCGAGGCGCTGGTTGGTGAGCAGGAGCTGGTTTTTGGTGCTCTTGTCTCTTTTCTTGACATCCACCTGGGGGATCAGGGAGAAGCAGATCCGGTCGGTGATCCGCTTCATGTCGCTTTCTTTGCGGATGGTTTTCGTAAAGTAGCTGTAGAGGAACATCAGGCCCGCGCAGGCCGCGGCGCCGCCGAGGAGGCCGTAGGCCAGCATCCGCCAGGGGGAATAGGGATTGGAGGGCGTCTGGCCGGATTCGTACCGGTCGATGACGTCCATGCGCAGGGTCCCGTTCGCCTGCTCCGCCCAGCCCGGGAAGATGGACTCAAAGGCGGCCAGGGCCGCGTTGGCGGTCTTGTAATCCTGGGCGGTGGCGGTGACGGTAAAGAGATTTTCGATCTCCTCATACTGGGAGGTCAGGGAGTAGCCGCCGGATGCGGAGGCCGTGCCCATCCTGTCCTGCATGTCCTGTCGGAACTCGGGGATGTTCGCGATGACCGGGATACTCGCGCTCACGCGGGAGGCGACGTAGGTGTCCGCGTCGATGTTGCCGGTCTTGCTGACGGCGTAGGTGATGCGCGCCCGGAATACGGGGCTGTAGCGGGCGTTGAGCACCGCAAAGGCCAGAGCGGCCACGATCACAAAGACGAGGCCGAGCTGGATCCAGTATTCCTCCAGGCAGCGCAGGCAGTCCTGAAGGATCTCGTTTATGTCCATGGGCTGGTAGGAGGTATTGTAGCTCTGCCGGGGGCGGGAGCCGGTACCGGATGTATCCGCCATGATCAGGCCTCCTCCTTTCCGTGATCCTGGCCGCTATGTGAGCGGCGTGCGTAACCGTAGTAGTAGCGGCCGTATTTGCCGCCGTAACCATAGGCGGCGGTGTTGGCAAAGCCGCGGTCCATGTTAAAGACGAAGCCAAGGAGGCGGGTGCCGGTCTCCTCGAGGATGTCCACCATATCGTTGACCTCCTCTGCCCGGGCCAGATCGTAACAGACGACAAAGATCGACGCGTCGGCGTGGCCGGCGATGAGCTGGGTATCATGGACGATACCGGTGGGCGGGGAATCCAGGATCACGAGATCCATGCCCTCGCCGATCTGCTGCAGCCATTCGTCAAAGCGCTGCGTCTCCAGGAGCTTGTCCGCGCCGGCGACCGGTTTTGCCTGAAAAGCGTAGGACAGGTTTGGTGCGCGGCGGCTGGCGATCCGGAGATGTTCCGGGGTAAGCTTTCCCTCCAGGCTGTCGGAGACGCCATACCCCTCCTGTATTTTGTGGTCAAAGATCTTGGACAGGGCCGGGCGGCGCATGTCCAGGTCCACCAGGAGCACCTTTCTCCCGCGCCGGGAGAGGTTGAGGGCCAGGTTGGCGGCCACGGTGGATTTGCCTTCGTTTTCATAGAGGCTGCTGATGAGGACGGTCCTGAGGCCCTCTTTTTCCATGGCGTGGGCCACACGGGTGCCGAGGCGGTCGATCTCCTCAGAGTAGGTCATGCCGGTCTTTTTGTCCGTGATAAGCAGGGCCTTCTGATGGCGGGCCTTGCGGGTATAGTGAAGCGTGCCCAGGCTGTCCACGTCGATAAGGCGGCGGGCCTGCCGGGCGCTGTGAAGTCTCGTGGTCATGTAGCAATAATAGCCGACCAGACCGACGCCGGCGGCGCCGATGGCCAGCAGGGCCATGGCCGCGTAGCGCAGGGGATTGCGGCGACTCCTGAATACGTTGTCCACAGAGAGCTCGCCCATACGAACGAGCTTGTAGTTGGTGCCAAAGTTCGACGCCAGGCTCGGGTACTCATTGACCGCGGCCTTGAGCAGGCGGAAAGCCGCCTGGGCCGTGGAGGCGGAGGCGGACATGCGCAACAGGTTGGTGTTCTCGGTCTGGGTCGTATTTAGATTCCCTTCCAGGTTTCCGTATTTCTTCTGGATCTGTGAACGGAGCATCTCGCTGTTCAGCACGGAACGGACCCGGCTGCAGGCCGAGACGATCCGGTATTCCTCCATGGCGGCTGAATTAATGTTGCCGGAGCCGCGGTTGATGACCGCGATGTTCATGGAGGCGGAGTAGCTGGTGCCGACCCGGGAGTCCATGAATATATATGTG
The DNA here is from genome assembly GCA_017515945.1 of Blautia sp. Classification (GTDB taxonomy): domain Bacteria; phylum Bacillota; class Clostridia; order Lachnospirales; family Lachnospiraceae; genus Blautia_A. The sequence goes on from JAFWDX010000122.1 coordinate 3,344, forward strand.
CCCACAGCCGCGATCACAGCGGCCATCACGATGGCCGGAAGATTGCGCAGGAGCTTTCGTATAAAGTAATAGATGTCAAAGTCGATCTGGCCCGGACGGGCCTGGACGGAGGGCTGGCTCATGTTGATCCTCTCTTGAAACGTTGGGATTACCA
>JAFWDX010000123.1 GCA_017515945.1 Blautia sp.
AACCTGTCCCCCTGACTCATATGGAACGAAAAAGAAGCAGGGGACGTTTCTGCGTATCGCCATATATGGCGGTACGTAGAAACGTCCCCTGCTTCAAATGGGAGAAGGAATGTGAATGGTTTCTTGTTTTATATTCGCGCGATCGTAGCTGTCCAGTTGAAAGCTCCTACACAGTTACGACATGTGGCGCGGGCTTCTTTCGGCGCTGTGAACTGTCCACAGCGTTTCAGGAGAATGCGGCCTGTTTTCTCTCTGTATGGAATAACCTGCGAAGACCTGCTAACGATTCTTTCAGATCAAATGCAGCCTTAGCCTCAGTCATTCCCTGGTCGCAGTAATCCAGCCTTTCCAGACGTACCCAGTCGGGCTTTACGTTTGCCTTTTGATAATATTCATAGTTCGCCATTGCTTCCATCAACATAACAGACACCTCCTGGTACATATATGATATATGCTGCGTAAACAGCTCTTTCTTGTGATCTGAGAATATGATATCATATAGGAAATTGTTTTCCATATACCGAAAAACAGATTTTCAGCCCTCAGATTTGTGCTATGAGCACAAAGTGTTTGGGCCTGGATTCCGGCACAATATAATGAGACCTGGCTCCCGGCGCAATGTAATGAGACCTGTCTTCTCGCATAATACAATGGGACCTGGCTCCCGGCGCAATGTAATGAGACCTGTCTCCTGGTATAATGCAATGAGACCTGTCTCCTGGTATAATGCAATGAGACCTGGCTTCCGGCGCAATATAATGAGACCTGTCTCTTGGCATAACGCAATGGGACCTGGCTCCCGGCGCAATGTAATGAGACCTGTCTCTTGGTATAATGCAATGAGACCTGGCTCTCGGCGCAAGTTAATGAGACCTGGCTCCAGAATCAATATGTGAGCAGGCGACGGATTCTGTCTACCGGAAAACCAAAGGGGTCTGGCTCCCGGAATAAACTGTGAACAGCCGTTCATGAAATGTCCATGGGGTGCCCATGAACATTCCGTGAACCACTGTTCATAGAAGGCTCATGGGGCTTCCATGATTATTCCATGAACCACTGTTCACAGAATACTCATGGGCTTCCCATGAACCACTGTTCACACTTTGTCCCGGGTGCCAGCCCCCATTACCCTGACGGATGGGCCAGTCCCCATTACCCTGACGGATGGGCCAGCCCCCATTACCCTGACGGATGGGCCAGCCCCCATTACCCTGATGGATGGGCCAGCCCCAATTACCAATTACCCTGACGGAGGTAAATAAATGGGTTTTACAATAGAGGATATGCTCGTAGTCTCAAAGACTCGCTATCAGATGAAGCTGCACGCGGGCCGCAACGGCTGGTCCAATTCCATCAGCTGGCTGCTGATGCTGGAGGACATCACGATCACGCGCAATTTCTCCGGCAAGGAGCTGGCGGTGACGACAGGCCTTGGCTTTCCCACAACGGAAAAGCTCCTGACACTGGCGGGGCAGCTCGTGGAGACTCACGCGGCAGGCCTGCTTATCAATACTGGAAAATATATCCTGGAGATCCCGCAGGAGCTGGCGGATTATTGTGACGAGAATGACCTGCCGCTGTTGACGGTGCCGTGGGATGTGGTTCTGGCGGATATGATCAAGGATCTGAGTATCCGGATCTTCATTCAGGGCGATACCGATGTTCAGATCTCGGAAGCATTGATCCAGGCGATCGAGGAGCCGGGGGCGAGAGAACATTACAGCCGGCACCTGCTGCAGCACTTCGATGTGGACGGCACATTTCAGGTGATCCTGGTGAACGCGCCCGGCCTTGATACGATGGACACGGTGGACAGACGGCGCCTGAGCTATCGGATGCAGCTGTACTTTACCAACATCACGCATAACGGACATTTCTTTTATTATGATTCCGCTTTCGTGCTCGTGGTCAATGCGGTGGAAGAACAGGATGTGAAGGAGATCGTCCGCGGATTTGAAAAAAACCTGCACAGAAGGATGCCGGGGCGCAGGATCACCATCGGGGTCAGTGATGTGGTGCTGGACGTTTCCCGCCTGCAGACTGCCTATAAACGCGCCAGGGCAGCATTGGAGATGGCAATGGACATGGGCTTCACGCTCCAGTACTTTGCTGATATGGGGATTTACCGTGTGCTGTACCTGACCCCGGACAGGGAACTCCTGCAGGACATGGGTGAACGGGTGCTGGCCCCGCTCCTGGAATATGACCGCAGCCACGGAGCCAATTATGTGCAGACACTTGAGGCCTATCTGGAGGCGGACGGCAGCATTCAGGCTGTGGCGGAGGCGCTGTATACACACAGAAATACCGTCATGTACAGGATGAACAATATCAGGGAGCTCCTGGGAAGTGCCATCGATACGCAGGAGGACAAGATGAAGTATCGGATCGCATGTCTGATCCTGCATATGAGAACATAAGGAAAGGATGGAAAAAGTTATAGGAGGAAATGTATTAGATGATCCATTCATGACTCCGGTGCAAAAAGCCGTTCTCCACGTTGTACTTGCACATAAGTGGGGATAAGGTTTTGTTGCACGTCTCAATATGAGCAAGTAGTGGGGCAAGGACCCCGCGGATTGCGCATATTGGGGTAGATTGTGGGAACGCGAAGCGCGGAATAATCCGCTGGAGTCATTTTGCACCTTAATCATTCATAAAACTCAAAATCGAGTATAATCATCTGACTGCAAGAAAAAAATTCAAAGAAAGTATAAGGATATAAAAACAGAAAACGAAGATATCAAAGCTGAAAATAAAGAAATTAAACAGAAGAATCTGTATTTGATCACGCTTCTCAAAGAACATGGAATTAGCTATAATGATTAACAACAAAAGGGAACAGTCCTTTAGCGTTTTGTGAATCTGATGGGGTCTGGCTCTTCAAACATTCTGCGAACAGAATGCCTGGAGGGTCAGACCCCATTCCCCTTGCCTATAGCTCCGAAAACTCATTCCAGAATCGCAGCACACCCCGGCGGACCCTGGCTTCCATCCGTGTGGTCTTTCCCGTAACTTCGCCGTCTGTATGGAAAAAGAGCGGTACTTCCGAGCGGAAAAGCATGGAGGTACCCTGCCGGATCGTGATGCCCTTCAGCCGGGTATGGCGCCCGTCATAAGCGGTGGGAAACAGGAAAAAGAATTTCAGCCGGGTGATGTCCGCAGCCACGCACAGGTCCAGCTTTCCGTCCGTGCCGTCGGCCTGAGGGCAGAACATGAAGCCGCCTCCTTCATAGCGATGATTCATGCATACGGCAAAGAGGGTGCGCCGAAAGGACAGGGTTTCCTCCGCCGGAGTCGTCCCGCCCATGGGCAGATCCTGCCGCACACAGACTTCTACCGGAGTCAGCCGGCTGGTCAGGATCAGGCGGAATGCGGAAAAGATATAGATCAGCTTCCCCATATGCACCCGGTTAAGCAGTTTCTTCATCCTGGAATGGTCCGCAGCCTCGCACGCCGCCGCGTCAAAGCCGAAGCCCGCGGAGACAAGGAAATACCGCTTCTTTTCTTTCCCGTCGGCTTCATCAAGCCAGGTGAGCTCACCCAGGTCGCAGGCGTGCAGGCCGCGGCCGCGAACGATTGCCCGCGCGGTTTCCACAGGATCGGTCTGACCGATCGCCCGGGCAAAATCGTTGCTGGAGCCGATGGGAATATAGCCCAGACAGACACGCGAAAAATCTTCGATTCCCTCCAGAACTTCGCCGAGGGTGCCGTCGCCGCCGAGGACGATCAGGTTGATCTTTTCCAGACGGTGTGCTGAAGTCAGATCCCTTGCCAGGGCAGTCAGCCCGTGCTTTTCCTTTGAGAGGAGCAGACGGCAGACGAAACCGCCTTCTTCAAATACAGCGGCGAGCTGCGTTTCCCAAAGTTTAAGCCCGAGGCCGGAACGGCTGGCCGGGTTGATCAGGACGTAGGTGAGTATGGAACGGTCCATTGAAAAGCTCCCTTCTGAGACATGCCGTGGAAAAATGTGAACTACGAGGGACAATTGCCCGCCAAATCAGGAAAATTGATTGGCGAGGCGTATGAAATATGGAAACAGTCGAAATCATACGCCGGCCGGCTCGGAAAGCATGATTCACTGTGCTTATCAATTTTCTGTCTTTAAGTATAAGTATACGGCGCTGGAATTTTTTTGGCAAGAAAAATGAGTCAGGGGGACAGGTTCCTTGACTCACACGT